>JAJKIL010000389.1 GCA_021154515.1 Niastella sp.
AAATATCATCTCTCGATGAATTAACGGGATAACCCATATTGCGGGGCACTCCCCATGCGTGATCACTGCCCCTGACCGAAAAAAGATCATATCCACCCATGCCCAGGCGTCCGTTAGTAGCAAACACCATCGTACCGCTGCTGGTATGATAGAACGGGGCCTGTTCATCACCGGCTGTATTTATTCCCGGGCCCGCATTAACAGAGCTGCCGGCACTTCCATCTTCATAGATCTGCGCATACCAGATATCGAATCCGCCTGATCCGCCCGGGCGGTCTGATGCATAATATAAATATATTCCATCCACTGAGCAAAATGGCTGCTTACTGCTAAACCCGTCGATATTCACCCCGGGCAATAAGGCCGGCCTGGTCCATCCACTGTCGCCACGGTTAACGATGTAATAAATATTAGAAACTATGTGGCCCTTTTCTTTTTTCCATTGGGTAAAATAAATACGATTGCCGTCGGCGGTAAAGCTTGCTACCCCCTGGTTATCTGCAATTCCGGCAACAGGTAAAACAACAGGAGTTAGCTGATCGAGACTATCGTTTTTCAAAGTACCATAAAACATCCGGCTTGTATGCGGATTGGCCCCTTTCACTTTGGCAGTATCGGTTTTCGTACTGCTTACCAGGTACTTGTTGCCGCCAACTGCCCTTACTGCAAAAGCGCCTTTTTCAAAGCTGCCGGGGGTCTTGATCTTCGAGCTGTTCACCTGGGCAGGGTTTGTAGCGGCTAATTGTCTGCGGATGAATTGCAACGTTTCCAATTCTTTTTCAGCCGCATCTTTAAACTGGCCGTTTGTTCCGGCAGTGCTTAAGTATTTACGTATACTTTCTTCCGCCGCATCATAATTTTCCAGGCTGCGTTCACATACGGCACTCCAGTAGAAGGCATCATTATTATCAGTGCACTTTTTGTATGCCGAGTCGGCATTTATCCAATAATGGGCAAGCCGGTAGCTTTCTGCCTGTTTATAAAGAATGCTGGCCCGGGACCTGTTTTGAATGCCTTCCGCAGCTGTGCCTTTTTTAGCATAGGTTGTAAATGCAGGGGTGTTTATATTTCTTCCTGACGTTTTCAGATGCTGCTCATACAAATAGGCAGCCGTATAATATTCACCGGCTTCAAAATACTGATCGGCTAATTGTAGCGGACTTTTATGCACAACTTGTTGACTTTGTACCGGCAGCCAGCAGATGCCGGCAACCAGTAACCCAATAAATTTTCCGGATAAAGGCCTGATCTTAATTTGTAAAAATGTGTTCATAGATTAAATGCTCAAATGTTTAATTTCCAAAACGGTTCAACCCATATTTTAAAGTCTTGCGCAACGAACAAAATCAACAATACTCTTGTTGCCCGACCGTTTTATATAAGAAAGGGTGAGCTCAAAACTGTTTACGTTTTTCGTTAAAGGTCTTAGCCCCGAAGCATTCGCGTCGTAGCTCAACCCAATAACAAAATTTTTATAATCAATACCTGCATAAGGGGCAATTGCATCATGAACACGGTAATATCCGCCCAGCATAAAATCGGTCTCTGGATCTATATTTATTTGCCCATAAAAACCCATCATTGCTTCATATGCAGTACCCTCGCGCATATACAGCACATGTGGAATTACCCTGGCATTCGATGAAATATTAAAGCTAACCCCGCCATGTATGGAATAACGGACAGGGATCCTGTTGAGGTCTGTATTGTGATCGGTGACGATTGGGTCTTTAGGTCTGTTTAAATGATAGGCTGAAAAACCACCGAATAAATTGTATGCTTTTTCAGGAGAAGCATCAAAATACAGCACACCGGCCCCTATATCGGGAACAAGAGAAGACGTTTTAGAAAATGTTTGCGTGGTGGGGTTACTTTCCTGGTAGCCGGTGATAGGGTTCCATTGTTCGCCCCATTTGAATTTTGCGGGATTGACCCGGCGACTTATAATACCGCCCTGGAGGGCCATAACAATACGCTGGTTAAAATCTTTTCCGAATTTAACCCCGGTATAAGCATAAGAACCGGATAAAGTAAGGTAATTAAACCCGCCATCACCGGCAGACTGATTTAAAAGGTTTATACCCAGCCCTGCATTTTTATTGGTACGTGTATCGAATGAAACGCCCATAGTGCGGTATGGACTACTAAGGCTGCCCCACTGGCTACGAAAAATAGCAGATGCCCTGTATTCGCCGTCGGCGCTGCCTGCAAGTGCAGGATTGATATACAGGGGATATGTATAATTCTGCGTAAAGTGCGGATCTGTTTGGGCAACTGCTTTTATAGCAGTTATCATTAACAAACAGGCCGCCAACCGACCGTATCGATTGATGTGTTTGTTCTTCATATTACGGATATTGTTTTTTATCGAATAAGTGTAATAGAACCTTTCATTCTAACATTCCTCCCATCTTTCAGTACAGCTCTCAGCACATACAAATAAACGCCCACAGGCTGAGCGTTCCCCTTGTATTTACCATCCCATCCCTGATTCGTACTGCCAAGCGTTGTAAGGTGTTGCCCCCATTGATTGAAAATTTGCATCTCAACAGAAGCGATATAATTTCCATAAATAAAAAGCTGATCATTCCTTCCATCACCATCCGGAGAAAATACGTTGGGTACAAAAACCTCTTTTGATAAAGGAAGCACCTTTATCTTAAATGATTGGGTTGCCCCAGCACAACCATTAGTGAAAGGGACCGTAGTAATGATTGCGTTAAGCGCCGAATCGGCCATATTGGTGGCCCGAAAAGAAGGGATTGCGCCGGTGCCCGAAGCAGCCAGGCCAATTGACGGGTTTGAATTATTCCATTTTATGCCGCCTGCCGGATCGTTCACTGAAAATTTATAGGCCGCCACAAGAGCACCGTCATAAACGGTGGTATCCCTTATTATATTCATAAAGGCTGCCATAGGATTAACCTGAATGGTTAAAGTGGATGTAGTGGCACACTGACCCGCATCGGGAGTAAATGTATAAGTTGTTGTTACTGTATTATTCAATGCCGGAGACCAGGTGCCGGTAACAGGTATAGTATTGGTCGATGATAATGGCAATGCCTGCAGCGCCGCTCCTGTACATATTGATGCCACAGCAGGGAATGCAGGTTTTATTTTCTGGTTTACTGTTATAGTTAATGTTGCTGTGGTGGCGCACTGACCGGCGTCTGGCGTAAATGTATAGGTGGTAGTAGTGGTGTTATCCAATGCCGGAGCCCACGTGCCGGTGATGCCATTGTCGGATGTGGTGGGCAAGGCGGCCAGGGTAGCACCGGAACAGATAGGCGCCACAGCCGCAAACGTGGGTGTTATATTGGGATTAACCGTTATGGTCATTGTGGTGGTGGTGGCACACTGACCCGCTGATGGCGTAAACGTATAGGTAGTAGTGGCTGTATTATTCAAGGCCGGTGACCAGGTACCCGTAATACTATTATTGGATGTGGTGGGTAAAGCGGCCAGCGTAGCGCCGGAACAGATGGGCGATACAGGGGTGAACGTTGGCGTTACATTTGGATTAACGGTGATCATTAATGTTGTGGTGTTCGCGCACTGACCGGCTGTTGGCGTAAATGTATAAGTAGTAGTGGCATTATTATTCAATGCCGGCGACCATGTACCCGTGATGCTCTCATTTGATGTGGTGGGCAAAGGGAGCAGCGTAGTGCCGGCACATATGGGCGCCACGGCCGCGAACGTTGGCGTAACCTTCGCACCTACCGTAATAGTTAATGTTGTGGTGGTCGCGCACTGTCCGGCTGTTGGGGTAAATGTATAAGTAGTAGTGGCATTATTATTCAATGCCGGTGACCACGTACCCGTGATGCTCTCATTTGATGTGGTGGGCAAAGGCAGCAGCGTAGTGCCGGCACATATGGGCGCCACGGCCGGGAACGTTGGCGTAACCTTCGCACCTACCGTAATAGTTAATGTTGTGGTGGTCGCGCACTGTCCGGCTGTTGGCGTAAATGTATAGGTAGTAGTGGCATTATTATTCAATGCCGGTGACCACGTACCCGTGATACTCTCATTTGATGTGGTGGGCAAAGGGAGCAGCGTAGTACCGGCACATATTGGCGCCACGGCATTAAAAGTAGGTGTGCTATTAGGGTTGACCGTGACTGTATATGTTGTTGTTGTAGCACATTGTCCTGCAGAAGGTGTAAACGTATAGATCCCACTGGTGGTATTGCTCACCGTCGCAGGGCTCCAGGTACCCGTAATATTATTGGATGATTTAACAGGCAAAGTAACTACAGGAGCGCCTGCACAAATGGTAGTGCCTGTACCGAAAGGAAAATCAGGTACTATATTCGGGTTTACAATTACGTTTAAGGTTGTTCCAACTACGCATCCCGGCGAGGTAGGAGTAAAATCATACTTGCCGGATTGAGTAGTATCAATCGTAGCTGGCGTCCATATTCCCGTAATGCCATTGGTAGATGTACCTGGTAATGCCGGTGCAGTGCCGCTCCGGCAGATCGTAAGGGATGTTCCAAACGAAAAAGTGGCTACCACGTTTGGTATTACAACAGTGGTAAGCTTAAACGGTATACCGCAGGTGCTGGGATCCGGAGTAAAAGTATAGGTGCCTGAAGTTTGATTATTTACAGTTGGTACATTCCAGGTGCCGCTCATGCCATTATCGTCTATTAAGGGCAACGGCGGTGGCGTACTGCCTGCACAAAAAGAAGGATAGGAACTGAATTTGGGTTTAGTTATCGGGTTTGATAATCGTTGCCCCGTTAATACAGTCGATATACTGCCGTTCAAATCAAATGAAAAATTTTCATAAATACCTGCATCCAACCCGGTGATGGTTAATTCCCCTGATGCGGTTGAAGTAATGGCCACCGGGCCTGTTGGTACGAGATCATCATTATATGTTACCTGGTAAGTGGTGTTGGGCTGCAGACCGCTGAACGAAAATAACCCGTCAGAACCATTACAGAGTGAAGGGTTACTACTGCTTTTGAAAACAGGTTTGGCGGCAGGTTGCGCCAGGGTATAATTACACCAATGAAGAATAATTAATAAAATAATTAAGGGTACGGGTGTACGTTTCATTTTTCAGGATATTAGATTATCAGGTTACGGATTTTTCTTATAGGTCACAAATCATAGATTTGTAAAAATGAAGAGTTCCTGGAAACTGTTTTATAGTATTACTTGGATATAGATAATTTGTTATCCAAGGTTGTAAAGCCGGGGAGTTCGGAAGAGGGAGTAAAAAAACGAAAGGCTGTCGCCAAAATTAATTTGGTGGCAGCCTTTTTTCAACCACAACCGCTACTTAGCGATTGAATAACTGAACTGTTTTGATGAGTTCAACTACATTCGAAACATCTAATTTCACCATAATATTAGCCTTATGCGTGCTAATGGTTGAAATATGCAGAGAAAGGATGTCGGCAATTTCTGAAACATTTTTTCCTTCCACCAGGTGATTCATGACCTCAAGCTCCCTGCTGGTAAGGCGATCAAAAGGAGTGCCTGCCTGTTTGTCTGCATCCTCCCAGGTTAGTATATGCTTCATATCAGACCCAAGATATTTTCTATTGCTCACAATGGCCGCAATGCCCAGCCTGACCTCAGATGGTTCAGCCTCCTTATTGATAAATCCCTTCACGCCCATGGCCAGGTATTTTTTTGCATAAATGGCCACATTGCTCATCGTGAAGATCATCACTTTTTGATCGGGTCTATGGGCAAATATGTTTTTCAGGAGCCGGATTGGATCCGTTGCAGGCATCGTTATATCCAGAATGACCAGGTCGTATGCTGTTCGCTGTACTTTTTCCCATACACAACTGCCGTTACTGCATTCATCTATTTCCGCGTTTGAGAACTCATCTTTAATAATAAGGCCAAGTCCGGACCTTACTACATGATGATCATCCGCCAATAAAAATTTTTTCATAGATTATCCCTTATTTTCAAAAGTTATGGTTATTATATTTCCCCGGTCATTACCCGGAACTATGTCAAGTGTACCATGTAACCTGGCCAGGATCTCAATAATGATCTTGTACCCCCACCCCATCCCGTGTTGAGAAGGGTTATAACTTTTATCAAGGATCCGTGCTACCAGTTCCTTGTCCATGCTATCGCCGCCATCGGTAATAATGATCCTGGTGGTGAATTCATCCGTGACGGCTTCAATGGTTATAACTCCTTCGAAAGTATATTTATTGGCATTGTCGGCCAGGTTTCTCAGCACCAGGTTTAACAAACTGGCATCTGTATTAAGCGTAATAGGTGACGGCACCAGGTTTTTAAAAGTATTTTTTTGAATATGGGCGCCCACTTCACATAAAGAGATAATTTCATTGACCATTTCCCGCAACACTATCTTTTGCCGATGAATGACAAATCCCTCTTTTTGCATATTGGTAAATACAAAAAAGCCCTGGGTAAAATCGTATATTTCATTGGTTGCTTTATCGAATTGAAGCAAGATCTGCGACAGTTCCTCATCTGATGATGTTTTATGCTTACTGTACATACGCCGGGCTAACATATGCAGGAACCGTAATGGCGACCTTAGATCATGCAAAATGGCTGAGATCATTAATTCTTTTACCCGGTTGCTTTCAGACAATTGCATTGTTCTTTCATTCACTTTCTGCTGCAGCAATTCCGCTCTTTTTACCTGGTAGTTGTACCGCAGCCGGAAAAACAACAAAAATATGCCTATTGCCAACCCGCCCAACAGGCATTTGAACCACACTTGTTCATACCAGTAAGGAAGTATGGTTAAATGGAACGTACTATAGGTATAGTGTGCATACGGGTTCTGGCTTCTGACAGTCAGTATATAGTTGCCGCTGTTCAGGTTTGTTAATATGAGTTTACCGTCATCAGGCAAGGGGTACCAGTTATCGTTCAACCCCTTTATAGTATATTCAAGGTGCAGGTTGAACCTGTTGCCGAAATAAGGAGTCGAAATTTCAAAGATCAATTGATTGGAATCCCTTGTTAACTCCAGTTTGTTTTTCACCAGCACCCTTTTCTCATTTGCCCGTAAAAACTCTATAAATATTGGTTTATCGGGCAAACTGATGTGTACGCTATCAGGGTTAAAACGTACCAGCCCATCCAGCGAGGGTAATGAAAAAAAATTATCGCTTGTTACAATACCACAGGGTGTACACCGGCCATTAAATTCATTGGTACTGAATCCATACGATTTATCAACATAGTAATAATAAACCCCCTGCTGTAGGCCGGCGGCATAATTATCCAATTCTTTTTTCCCAACCCTGACCAACCCTTTATTAGAGGATATCCAGAAATAACCCTGCCGGTCTTCCATGAAACAATGAGCGGTAACAAGGCACTTGCGGGAGTCCATTGGCATTCTGATGAAATGATCTTTATAAAATTTATAGAAGCCCTGGCCATAGGTGCCTATCCAGATGCTGCTATCCTTCGCTACATGGATGATCTCTATATTCATTTTTTCAAGACCGCCAACCGGGCGTAACAAATGTTTTGACAGATCACAGACAAATAAACCAGCCGAGGTTCCAATCCATAAAATATTTCTACTCACTTCCTTCAGCGTTTGGATCTCTACATGCACAAAGTCGCTATCATTCAGTAAAATAGTATCTGTTGTTCCGTGCCGCCTGAATACCTGGTGCTTATTGCTGTAGATAATATCTTTATTTTTCGTTTCAACAATACCGGTAAGATAAGATCCCAGTGGTTTCAGGGTCTCAAAAGAGGTAAGATGAATATCGGTTCTTTTTAAGGAATCAAATTCCGATAGCCAGATGGATCCATCAGAGGCCTGCATCCATGCCTGTTTGCCGAAATTATGTGTATCCGGAAAAAGGATATGATCATTATTGGAATAATTGAGAATGCCGGTTGGGGTAAATATGCGGGAGCCAGGTAATTCAATCTGCATAGATTGGCTATTGGCAATAAACCTGGTATCGTTAAAAAAAAGCCGTTCAAATTCATGCAGCTTCAACACATACAACCCATTTGTAAGCGTACCTATGTAAAGCGCCTGGTAGCCTTCGTCATAGATCATGCATTTGATATCTTTTACAGGAATACCTGCCGCCAGTATTTTATAGTCCAATACATTGTTGACCAGCTGAAGCAACAGGATCGTATCCTTACACAGCATTAAGGTGTGCCTGCCATCTCTTCTTATTTTTAATGACGCCTGTACCGGATCGGCCAGCGCTTCTGCGGTCTTAATAAAAAATGGACGCAGGTTGGCGGCGCACCTGATATTTTTTTGCAATACCCCGTTTTTGTACGCAAATACCCGGTATTGATCATCTATAAAAAAATAAATATCGCCTGTTATAAACTGAAGCTTCAGTTTATGGCCGGTAATTTCGCGCAGTTCCTTAATGCTGCGCGTGGTTTCGTCGAAGAAGTAACAAAGGCCGGCGTCATAAAAGTAGGTCTGCCGTTCATTCACCGTAATGGGTGCATAGCTGGTAACCAACTTATCGAACAATTGTTTATAGGCAACGCCATAGGTGTTGTAAATACTATTATAAAAGAACAAGTGGTTATTAGAGGTAACGAACTGGCGATGGGTTGTGGCCGAACGAACCGGGTCCTTCACCATTTGATAATCATCTGTGATCGTTAAAATATGAGCGGTGTCAAAAACCGGTTTAAAAAATAGCCGATCTGTACCCGGCTCTCTCTGTGGCAGCGAATATTCATTCCACAATAAAGCCGCACTATTCTCTGGGTTATATTCCCTGAAATTTTTACCATCAAACCGCACGATGCCCCATTTGGTGGCAAGCCAAAGAAACCCGTTTTTGTCAAAGGCCATGCTATTGATGCTGTTCTGCGAAAGGGCATTATCGCTGTTGTAATTGGTAATACTATAGCCGTTGGTGAGAGTCTGCTCTTTTGAAAGCAGCCCTCGCAACAAGCAATAGAAAATTAATAACAGTGGCCTTAACGGGTGGCTGCTCATGGTGTTACTCAGGTCAATAAATGTTCTAACAACAGTTCAATATTATAATTTTTTACTTATTTATACAAATATCGAATTATTGCCATCCAATAAATACTAAGACATAGCTTTTAAGAACGATCCATTTTTACATTGCTATGTTCCGTTCCTAACAAAATCCATTACCAATGAAATTCATTGTACAAAAAAGCGGTGTCAAATGCATCCTGTTTACAGGCATTCTGATGCCGCTTATTATAACATGTACTATTGTACAGGCACAAAGTCCACAATCTCTGAAGTCGATCCTGATTAACCTGGGGGAATCTTCCTGCGGCAATGGCACACCGGAGCAACCTCTATTTACTAATGTGTTCAGCAACAACCCGGCTTTCCTGCAGGCCTGTGATCCAGGATTGCCTTTGTATTGGGC
>JAJKIL010000390.1 GCA_021154515.1 Niastella sp.
CAATCATTGCCCTGCTATAACATGGTGCCCCAATGGCGATCTGCTGGCAGCCTGGTTCACCACTAATGCAGAGTCCGGCCGCGAAATGACGATCCTGGCCAGCCGCTTACGGGCCGGCAAAAAAACATGGGATACCGCCTCCCTGTTTTTCATGGTGCCCGACAGAAACACCACCGGCACTTCTCTTGTATACGATCAAAAGGGAACGTTATACCATATTAATGGATTAGAGGCCGCAGGCGACTGGCAAAACCTGGCCATGGTTATGCGCACCAGCACCAATAACGGTGCCAGTTGGTCGAAACCGGTATTGATAGAACCCGAGCATGTAAAACGCCACCAGGTGATCGCAGGTTCACAGGTTACCCGCGAAGGCTGGCTGGTGCAGCTTTGTGATGCTGATCCCAGCTCACGCGGCGGTACCGCTATGTACATCAGTAAAGACAAAGGTACGCATTGGACAACGCCCTATACATTGCCCAATACACCACAGTATAAAGATGGAGCCACTGGTGGACTGATTGCGGGTATCCATGGCAGTGCTGTACAATTAAAAGACGGCCGCTGGCTGGCATTCGGCCGTAATGATAATATTAAGGTAGATAGTGTGGTAGGGGAAAGAATGACCATGAGTATCTCCGGCGATGGCGGCGCCAACTGGCAATACAGCCCTTCTATATTTCCGCCCATTAGCAGCGGACAGCGCCTGGTGCTGCGCCGCCTGAATGAAGGTCCCTTATTGATGATCTCCTTTACCCACTGTCCCGGTAAATCAACCGTGGAAGGCATGGACTTCACCAAACCCAATGGCGAAGTATATAAAGGCTATGGCATGTATGCCGCCCTTTCTTATGATGAAGGCAAAACCTGGCCGGTAATAAAACTGTTGACCGACGGACACATGCGTCAACTCAATGGCGGCGCCTGGACCGGCATGTTCAGAATGGACAGCACCCATGCAGAACCAAAAGGGTACCTGGCCGCCACACAAACCCCCGATAATGTAATACACCTCATCAGCAGTAACCTCTATTATCGATTTACATTGGCGTGGTTGCAGCAACCTTAATACCAACTTCAGTAAGGTACAATAAATTCCCACCCATTAATTTAACTAACGGTGACACTATGAAGTGTCAATGATTGTGCTGATTGTAATCAGCTTTTTGTAATTTTTTTAAAAGTGTGCAACAGATCATTGAAAATTGTTGCCTGATATAAAAGAATTGTTATTTCTTAATTACAAAAAATGGATTCACGCACACTTATAGTATGTCAACATGTGTAACTCTTGTTATGCATGATAGAGAAGTATAGCCATTTGTATAGCCATCCGTGTTTATCAATAAGGAATAACCAAAACGCTCAACACTTCACCGTTCCTTAACTGAAAAGGGTTTTAACACCGTCAGGGAGTTTCTTAAAATGATTTTGCAGTCTGAAAAATGACGGCCGGGTATCGCTATGTCATTTTGTTCTCAACCTTTTCCTGGGAGCTATTTAATCATTATAAAACACACTGCTAATGAGACACGTTCACTTGCTAATTGCATTCATTTTGCTGCATGCTGCGGTACTGGCGCAAAACCGGCAAATATCCGGTGCTGTCAAAGACAAGGCTGGTACTGGTATTCCCTCCGTTTCAGTTAAAGTAAAAGGAAAAAATAATCAGACAATCACCGATATAAACGGTGTATTCAGTTTGCAGGTACCAGCTGGTAATATTCAACTGGTAGCCAGTTCAGTTGGCTATGGCGAAACTACTATTGATGTACCTGCCAGTCAAAGCACTGTCGCTATCACCCTCCAGGAATCAGGAGAACAACTGGGTGAAGTGATTGTAACAGCATTGGGTATTTCGAAAGAATCCAGGAAAGTAGGGTATTCTGTGTCAACCGTTGCTGGTGACCAGTTAACTCAGGCAAGGGAAACCAATG
This sequence comes from Niastella sp., assembly GCA_021154515.1. GTDB lineage: Bacteria > Bacteroidota > Bacteroidia > Chitinophagales > Chitinophagaceae > Niastella. The sequence goes on from JAJKIL010000390.1 coordinate 1,938, forward strand.
TAGCTAATTCATTAAGCGGCCGCGTGGCTGGCTTAAAAGTATCAGGCACCAATGGCGGTCCTGGTGGAACAGTAAAATTATTATTGCGGGGTTTGCCAAGTATGAATAATCCCGGCTCACCGCTGTTTGTAATTAATGGCGTGCCGATGGACAACACACAAAGGGGCGCTTCCAGCGAATGGGGTGGGGCCGATAACGGCGATGGTATCGGTAACATCAACCCCGATGATATTGAAACCATGACGGTGCTGAAAGGCCAGGCTGCTTCTGCCCTCTATGGCTCAAGAGCTTCCAACGGCGTAATTATTATTACTACCAAATCTGGCAAGCGCAATGATTTTTCAGTAGACTATAACCTGAACGCGATGGTAGACAAAGCCATCGACTATACCGATTTTCAGTATGAATACGGACAGGGTGTAGGTGGGCTTAAACCCGCTACAGCGGCGGCTGCGCAGGCATCGGGCCGGTTAAGCTGGGGCGCCAAACTGGATGGCTCACAGGTGATTCAGTTCGATGGTAAAATGTATCCCTATTCTGCACAAAAAGACAATGTCAAAAATTTTTACCGCAGCGGTCCTTCTGTAACCAACACAGTAGCGGTTTCAAGAGGCGGCGAGAACGGTTCATTCCGCTTATCATTATCAAACCTGAACAACTCTTCCATTGTAAGGGGCAGTGGTCTCACAAGAAAGACCGCTAACCTGAATATTGATCAGAACATTACTGATAAGCTCTCTATAAAAATGGTGGCCAATTATATTGATGAGCAATCACAGAACAGGGCACAGCTGAGCGATGGTCCTATGAACCCCAACAACGGCTTTTTCCTTGCAACTAATATTGATGAGAACATCCTGAAGCCGGGCTATGACCCTGCCACAGGTTATGAAACCCAATTCAGCGACGATGAATATGTTACCAATCCCTGGTTTGTAGTGAACCAGTACCACAATGACCTGGGCCGTAAACGGTTGATCACATCAACAGCGGCAAAATACCAGTTCTCAAAATGGTTGTACGCCCAGGCACGCGTTGGCTATGATGTAGCTCATGACCGGCTGTTCAGGGTAGAACCCTGGGGAACTGCATACACTACCAACAGAGCTGGTAGTTTACAGGACCTTTCTTCAACAGAACGCTTTGAGTTGAATGTGGATGGATTGATCGGCGCTACGCACAAAATAACAGAAGACTTATCTTTTGATGCAGCCATTGGCGCCAACCTGCGTAAGAACCAGGAAGAAAGAATAAAGATCGGCGGTGGTCCGTTCATCATCCCATATCAATATAGCTGGAATAATGTACAAAACTTTAACCGCGATTATTCTTTCTATAAAACAGAAGTTCACTCTGCTTACTATACACTCGATCTGGCCTATAAAAACTTTTTAACGGTTGGAACAACCGGCCGGTATGATGCTTATTCTACCTTGCCGAAAGACAACAACAACATCTTCGTTCCATCGGTATCTGCCAGTTTGATCTTTTCTGAATTAACCCATATCAAGAGCCTTGACTTTGGTAAACTCAGGGCTTCTTATGCGGTAACAAGTAATGAGTTATCAAAAGCCTACCAAACCCAGGTGTATTATTCGCTGGGTAATAATTTCAATACCGTGCCTATTGGCCAGTTCAATACCTCATTGCCAAGTGGTTTGTTGAAACCCTTTACCGTTGCTGAGTTTGAAGTGGGAACCGAACTGCGTTTTTTAGCTAACCGATTGAATATCGATGTAGCCTGGTATACCAAGAAAACAAAGAACGAGATCATGGGGGCTACCTACAGCATTGCAACCGGCTATACCAGCGGTTACATTGCCAATGGCCAAACCCAGAACAGGGGATTGGAATTGCAGGTCAGCGCTACACCGATCAAAAGCAAAGACTTCAGCTGGACGGCCACCGTCAACTTCACTACCATTGCCAACAAAGTGCTTAAAACAGATGCAGCCGGCAACAACGTAAATCTGGGACAGAACCGGGCTACGTTGGGCAATGCTGTAACAGCGTATGTGAAAGGCTTCTCAGGTCCGCAGATCCTGGCGTATGATTATAAATACAATTCAAAAGGAGAGATGATCGTAGATGCATCGGGCTATCCCATCCGGCGCGATACGCTGCTGGCCCAGGGTAGTGTATTGCCAAAAGAATATGGTGGTATAAATAATGAATTTATTTATAAGGGTATTTCGCTTTCATTCCTCATCGATTATAACTATGGGAATAAAATACTCAGCGCTACCAATTTTTATTCCATTTACCGTGGCCTGAACAAGTTGACGCTCGATGGACGCGATGGTATTACTAAAGGTGTGCTCGAAAACGGCAATACCAATACCACAAAAGCCGATGCCCAGGGTTATTACACCGCTGTAGCGCAACGAATAACCAAAAGCAGCGTACTGAACGGCGACTTCATCAAACTGCGTCAGGTTACAATAGGGTATAGTATACCAACAGAAATAGTTAGCAAATCGGTGATCTTCAGATCGGCCACCATTTCACTGGTGGGCCGCAACCTGTGGACTATCATGAAGCGGAGCGATAACATTGATCCGGAATCAAATTTTGGTTCCACCATTAATTACATTGGTATTGAAGGTACCAGTTTGCCTTCTACCCGCACATATGGCGTTAACCTGAATTTGAAATTTAAAAAGTAAAAATTGTAAAGATGAAACGAATACTTCAATATATAAGTTTGGGGGTAGTGCTGTTGGCAACGGGTTGTACCAAAGACTTTGAACAAATAAATACTGACCCAACCCAAGCCCCGCCTTCAAATTTTAACTCCGATTACTTTTTATCAGGCAGTCAGTACAATTATATAAATGGGATAACAGGCTATAATGGTTCCATCCTGTTCCAGAGCGGTTGGGCCCAGATCTTTGCCTCTACCTCCTCAGGCGCTGCCAACTATTACAGCAATATGGATAAATATGTAGCATCTGGGAATACCAATGATTACTCAGGCCGCGGTTGGGACCTGGGTTATAAAGGAGCCCGGCTGGCGCAGGAAATTATAAAGAACTACGGCGCCAATCCCGACAAGGTAAATGTGGTCAGCGCTGCTACGGTAATGAAGGTATTGTGCATGCAATATATTACCGACATCTATGGGGATATTCCTTATTCCCAGGCATTGCAGGCTTCTACCAATGTAACAACGCCTGTATATGATAAACAACAGGATGTATATAATTCCATGTTGACCGACCTGGATGCCGCTTTGTCGAAGTTTGATGCGACAAAAGGGAAACTGGGCGCCGACCTGTTCCCCTACGCAGGCGATATAGCCAAATGGAAAAAATTTGGTTATTCGCTCATGCTGCGAATGGCCATGCGACTGACAAAAGCGGATATTGCAACCGCGCAAAAGTATGCCGAGAAAGCTGCTGCGGGCGGAACGCTGTCATCCGTTTCGGAAGATGCTTACATAAAAGGAGACAATACCAATGGCTACCGAAGTGAAAACTCCCGGGCGCTGGTTACCCCGGCCGATTTCTACCAGGTAAGGTGGAGCAAATTGCTGATAGATTATTTGAAAGCTACCAATGATCCCCGCGTAAGCGTCATAGCAGAAATACCACCAGCCGGACTGAACGCAGGTCAGGACCCAACAAAATCTGGTGATAATACATTTTCCAAACAAATGGGCCTGCCCAATGGCTGGGACCTCAATGGCGGGGCAACTGATATCAGCAAAGCGCCCGGTTATCCCGGTGGTTCAGGCTCGGGCGGCGATTTCACACCTATAGGTCTGTATAGCCGGCCACGTACTATCATCTATACTGATTTGAATAGTCCGCAGTTTGTATTAACGTATGCCGAATCGGAGCTCCTGTTGGCAGAAGCAAAAGCACGAGGCTGGAATGTTGGCGCCACCACTGCTTCCATGCATTACCAAAATGGCGTTTCTGCTGGTTTGCAGTCATTGGCTGCCTTTGGCAGCAGCGCTGCAATTAGTCCTGGAGATGCCGATGCATATGCAATAGCTCATCCGTTGGATGTAAGTTCCCTGAACGCCTCCTTAAAGATGATCAATGAACAGTACTGGGCAACCACCGGCATTCTCATGAATTTCGTGGAAGCCTGGAACAACTGGAAAAGATCAGGCTATCCTGCCTTAAGCCCGGTTGTATACGTAGGTAATTTTTCGAAAGGACAAATTCCAAGGAGACAATTGTACCCCACAACCGAATCAACCGCCAACCCGGCTAATTACAAAGTTGGTGTGAGTGATTTGAATGGAGGGGATGATTGGATTTCGAGGGTTTGGTGGGATAAGTAATAGTTGACCAGTTAACTAGTTGACGAGTTGACGAGTTAAATGCAAGTTGATATAGTTGATAATGTAAGAAGTGGGAAGTTGGTAGTTGATAGAGTTGAAAAAGGAGCCCTTTCACGTTTCACGACCTACTTTCTACTTCTTACTTCATTCTCTTTATGCTTATGTTACGATTGGCTATCCATACCACATTGATATTCCTTGTGACAACAAAAGCCATAGGGCAATCTCCTCTTTTCGAACTCCTAAACCCCAAACAAACCAACATAAAATTCGAAAACCACATCAGCGAAACAGAGAACCTGAATGTACTGGCCTATGAATATTTTTATAATGGCGGTGGTGTGGCCGTGGGGGATATCAATAACGATGGACTGGAAGATATTTTCCTGACATCGAACATGGGGGAGAACAAGTTATTTCAGAATATGGGCAACCTGCAATTCAAAGATATTACCAAAGAAGCAGGAAAGGATTTATCAGGAAGGCCCGGTGGCTGGAAAACAGGTGTTACCATGGCCGATGTAAATGGAGATGGTTGGCTGGATATTTATATTTGTTATTCCGGCAAGGTATCCGATGATATGCGCAGGAACCAGTTATTCATCAACCAGGGTAATGGTACCTTTAAAGAAGAAGCGGCCGCTTATGGCCTCGATGATAAAAGCTACAGCACCCAGGCTGCTTTTTTTGATTACGACAATGATGGCGATCTCGATCTGTTCCTGTTAAATCACAGCGTAAAGAAGATCGATAACATGGAGTTTGCCCGGTATCGCGATGAAGTAGATGAACTGGCCGGCGACAAATTATACGAAAATCAGAACAACCATTTTGTAGATGTTTCCAAAAAAGCAGGCCTCAGACAAAACCCATTGACGTTTGGCCTGGGTATAGCTATAGCCGATATCAATAAAGATGGCTGGCCGGATGTATATGTGACCAATGATTATAACGAACCCGATTACATGTACATCAACAATGGCAACGGTACCTTTACCAATAAGGCCGATAAATGCCTGCGTTACCTGTCGCAATTTTCCATGGGTGTTGATATTGCCGATTTTAACAATGATGCCCTGCCAGATATCATTACGCTCGATATGTTGCCCGAAGACAACCGGCGACAGAAATTGTTGCAGTTGCAGGAAAACTATGAATCCTTTGCCCTAATGGTAAATCAGGGTTTAAACCCGCAGTATATGCGTAATATGCTGCAGTTGAATAATGGGCGGGGTAAAACCGGCGAGCAAACCTTTTCTGAAATCGGTCAACTGGCCGGCGTATCTAACACCGACTGGAGCTGGTGCCCCTTGATGGCCGATTATGACAACGACGGTTACAAAGACCTGTTCATTACCAATGGCTATTTCCGCGACTATACCAACAAAGACTTTTTACGATACTGGGGCGATTACAAGGTGAAAAAAGCAGTAGACCGCGAACCGGTTTTACTGATGGACCTTATTCGCGCCATGCCCTCAACATCTGTTATAAATTATATTTTCAGGAACAACCACAATTGCACATTTTCGAACCAGCAGAAACAATGGGGGATGGATAAGCCGTCCGTTTCATCAGGGGCGGTATATGCAGACCTGGATAACGATGGCGATCTTGATCTGGTGGTCAATAACATTAATGACAATGCGTTCGTATACAGGAATACCGCGCGGGAGAACTCGAAGGCTGGTTACCTTTCCCTTATTTTACATTATAAAAAGCCAAACTGGTTTGCTATTGGCGCCAAAGTGTATGTGTACGATCGCCATGGCGTGCAATATGAAGAATTGAACCCCACCCGCGGGTATTTGTCATGCGTTACTACCCGTTTGCATTTTGGGCTCGACAGCACCACTACTGTTGACTCCATAAAGATCATTTGGCCCGATCGTACGGTGCAACTGTTAACCAATGTAACAGCCAACCAACAACTCACCATCAATTACGACCCACCCAAACCTGTTATAGACGATGATCCCGTGTATGCCGGTAAAACCATTTTCACACCCGCTAATAAATTATTTACTTACACTCATACCGACGCCAGCGAAAATGATTTTAAACGCCAGTTGCTGATGTTGTTCATGTATTCAAAATGTGGTCCGGTAATGGCAAAAGGCGATGTAAATAAAGACGGGCTGGAAGACCTGTTTATAAGCGGTGATAAAAATAAACCCGGCAGGATCTATATTCAAAATGCAAAAGGATCATTTTACGAAGCGCCTGATTGCAGCATCGGGGACGAGAATTCATCCACCATTTCGGCAGCGGCATTTGTTGATGTGGATGGCGATGGCGATCAGGACCTGTATATTGCCAAAGGAGGATATGGGTTGTATGAACCCGGCTCTGGGGCGTTGCAGGATGAATTGTATATAAACGATGGTCACGGGCAGTTCAAAACCGCAATGGGCGGATTGCCCAATGTAAACGCAAACAGTAAATCGTGTGTGCGGCCTTGTGATTTTGATGGCGATGGCGATATGGACCTGTTTGTGGGCGGCCGGATAATCCCGGGCCGTTATCCATTGGCGCCTACTTCTTATTTGTTGGTGAATAACGGCAAGGGACAGTTTACTGCCGCCACAGTTCCATTCTCGAATATTGGCATGGTCACCGATGCGCAATGGGTGGACCTGGATAAAGACGGCCGGAAAGACCTGGTGCTTTGTGGCGAGTTTATGCCGATAACCGTGTTTATGAATACGCCAACAGGGTTTGTAGATAAAACCAGTACGTATTTTGATAAACCAGCGAATGGTTTCTGGTTTACGCTGCAGGTCGCCGATCTGGACCAGGATGGCTACGATGATATTATCGCCGGTAACCTGGGATTGAATTCCTGTTTACACGTATCGGAAAAAGAACCCGGTGTGCTTTATTATGCCGATTTCGATAACAATGGATCCATCGATCCCTTCTTTACCTATTATATTCAGGGGGAAAGTTATCCATTTGTAAGCCGGGATGAACTGAATGAACAGATCTATCCCATGCGAAAAGTATTCACTTCTTATGCGGCGTATTCAACAGCTACCATCAACGATATTTTTACAAAGGAAGAACTGGCAAAAGCCAATCGCCTGCAGGTAACGGATACCCGGAGCCAGGTGTTCTTAAATAAGAATGGTAAAATGATACCCATTGAATTGCCCATGCAGGCCCAGTTCTCCGTAGTGACCAGCATCATCGCCGATGATTTTAATGGCGATGGTAAAAAAGACCTCTTGTTATTCGGTAATCATTCCGACAACCGGTTAAAGCTCGGTTGCATCGATGCCAGTTTTGGCTGCCTGCTAACCGGCGATGGCAAGGGGAATTTCAATTATATCAATCAACCCCTATCGGGGCTCGATATAAAAGGCGATGTAAAAGCCGCCGTGGAATTAAAAGCAAATAATACAAAATTTATAATAGCAGGGGTGTGTAACAGCGCCATGCAATTTTATAAAGTACAGTAACATGCCCTTAAGCAGTCTTCGTTTGTTTGGTATATTGTCAGGCCGGCGTCTGGAGACAGGCGTCGGTTTAATTTCTTTTTTTGTTTGCTTCCTGTTTCAACAGGCGCCCGCACAAACCATGGCCGTTAAAACAAAAGAGTGGAAGGCAGAAAACACCCTTACCCGCTATTTGCAGCCAGCAGTATTTTCATTATCAAAAGTAATGATGCACGATGTGGTGAACCCGCCGGCGGCTGCGCGCTATTATGCTTATTGTATACTGGGCGCTTATGAGCTCATTTCCCAACATGACCCCTCAGTGATACCGCTCAATAATTTCCTGAAGCAATACAAGCGTCCTGCCATCACCATGCAACCAAAACAGTACGATCATCGCATTGCAGCCATTTATTGTATTATGGAAACCGGCCGGCTGATGCTGCCTTCGGGTTATCAACTGCAGGAAGATGAAGAGCGGTTCATTGCTGAACAGCAAAAAGCAAAAGTTTCCCGATCTGTTATTGATAGTTCGGTTGCTGTGGCCAGTTACCTGGCAGCCCGCATAGTAGAGTATGCCAAAGCCGACCGGTATGGGAAGCTAAGCGCCCAATTACGCTATACGCCGGTAAAAGGCGATGCGTATTGGTATCCAACGCCGCCTGCTTATATGGAAGCCGTTGAACCCAACTGGAAATCCATTCGGCCATTGATAATTGATTCCTGTAACCAGTTTGTGCCCTTGCCGCCTGTTCCCTTCAGTAAAGACAGCACCAGCGATTTTTATCGCCTGGCAAAAGAAGTATATGACGTTTCTGTAAAACCCACGCCCGAACAACTGAACATCGCTTCTTTCTGGGATTGCAATCCCTTTGTAGTGGCCACCTCGGGACATATGTCAATCGGGTTTAAAAAGATCAGTCCGGGCGGGCACTGGATGAACATTGCCGCCATTGCCGCACAAAAAGCGAATTTAAATTTCACCGAAACCATCACCGTGCAAATGCTTACAGGCATCACCATCATGGATGCCTTTATCAGTTGCTGGGATGAAAAATACCGTTCGAACCGCATTCGTCCGGAAACCTATATCAACCGTTACATCAATATAAAATGGCAGCCCTTGCTGCAAACGCCACCATTCCCTGAATACACCAGCGGGCATAGTGTGGTGTCAACCGCTGCTGCAGAAGTACTCACGTACCTGCTCGGCGATCAGTTGATGTTTACTGACAACTCAGAAGCATTGTTTGAAATTCCCGCGCGTTCATTCAACTCCTTCAGACAAGCTGCCGCCGAAGCCGCTATCTCCCGCATGTACGGCGGCATCCATTACCGTGATGCCATTGAGAATGGGCAACAACAGGGCAAACAACTGGCTGCGTTTATCGTGGGCAAACTAAAATCGGCGGGCGTTCAACCATTGAAACCTTGATGGTACTTCATTGATACCACAATGGTAACTCAATGGCACCTCTTTGCTTCCCCGGCCCCGAATTACCAAACGTCCCACCGTTTTCCTCGAACCGTCACATCATTCCGGGGACAGCGTCCCATATTTAACAAATGAGATTGGTTCTGATTTACCTTTGTGTTATCAGTACTGAACAAGTTCTTTGACAATTCTATGAACCACCGGAGTATACTTATTAGTTTCCTTTTCCCCTGATCAACATCATAGCCAAACCAAATACAAGGAAACAAGAGCCTGTATAAATATTTAAATTGCTGCTATGATCATCCAACAGCACATTCAACAACAGGATCACCGATACAACGGAAAAGAACAGGCCTATGACAAATTGCAGATCGTTTAATTTTTTTAACATGGCAACAATGTTTTGTTAGAAGAAAATAAAGTTCAGCAGTAGTGTGATGACCAGCAGTAATATACCCAATGGCACCACCCGCAAATACCATTTTTGCTGGTGGTATTTGGGCTTTTCTGTTAAAGAATACACCAACCCTTTTAATTGTTCATCGGGTTTGGGTTTGGTAACCAGGCTTACCAGGATGGTTGTAAAGAAATTGAAGGTCCAGGAAACGCCGGCAACAATAAATGCCTGTCCCATGCCGCTTTTGATGGGATACAACGGCGCTATCCAACCGCCTTTTCCTTCGGCAACCGTAACACCATGTGTAATAGCGGCGGCAATAGTACCGGCAACCAATCCCGAGAAAGCGCCATGCCCGGTAGTCCGTTTCCAGAACATGCCTAATAAGAAAGTGGCAAACAACGGACCATTCACAAACCCGAATACCAGTTGCAGAAAATCGTTGATGTTATTAAAGCTCTTGGCAATATAAGCAGTGACAATGGAAATAAGAATGCCAACCACTGTAACACATTTTCCTACCAGCAGGTAATGCCGGTCGCTTTTATTCTTTACAAAATACGATTGATAAATATCGAAAGTGAATACCGAGTTAAAAGCAGTTACATTACCAGCCATGCCGCTCATAAATGAAGCGATCAGGGCGGTGATACCCACACCCAAAATACCGGTGGGGTAGTAGTGCGCAATCAACGAAGGCAGGGTCATGGTATAATCCAGCTCCCCATTGGCAGCCGTGGGAATGCGATACCCTTTTGACTCCAGGGCGGGTTGCATTAACGTAATGGCAATAACACCAGGTAACACTACAATTAAAGGCATCATCATTTTGGGGATGGCGGCAATAATAGGCGTGCGTTGTGCATCACCCATATTCCTTGCAATCATGGCCCGTTGTACTACGAGGAAGTCGGTACACCAGTAACCAAATGACATTACAAAACCCAATCCAAAGATCAGCGACATAAAATGCAAACCCATTGGGTTATCATTGGCGTTACCCATGTATTTCCAGGCATGGGTCATTTCAGGTTGTAACAGGTGTTTTATGTTATCCCAGCCACCTGCATCCTGTAACGCGATTATAACCAGTGGGGATAAACCCAGCACTATTAAGAAGAACTGTAACACTTCATTATAAACAGCGCTGGTGAGTCCGCCAAGGAAAGTATAGATCATTACAATGCCGGCCGATACCCAAATGGAAATATCGAAATCCCAATGCAGGATGGATTCCATTAATTTGGCCAGAGCGTATAAAGAGATCCCCGACGAAAAAACCGTCATAACCGCAAAAGAGATGGCGTTCAATCCTCTTGTTTTTTCATCGAAGCGAAGGGAAAGATATTCAGGCACGCTACGGGCGCGGCTTCCATAATAAAAGGGCATCATAAAAACACCCAGGAAAACCATGGCGAAAATGGCGCCCACCCAATAGAAGTGTACGGTCATAATGCCGTATTTGGCGCCGGAAGCAACCATACCGATCACTTCCTGTGCACCCAGGTTGGCGGAGATAAAAGCAAGACTGGTGATCCAAAGGGGGATGCTACGGTTGCTGGTAAGGAAGTCGTTACTTGATTTTATTTTCTTTTTAATAAGGAATCCAACACCTATAACAAAGATGAAATAGACCAATATAATCAGGTAGTCGGCAAAATGTAGGCTCATGCGCAATCGTTAACTGTGTGATAGTTAGTTTCTTTGCACAATATATTTCTTTCATTTCATTATTATGAACCCAATCATGGTTTAGCGAAAATATTTACGAATACGATTGCGAGGGCTTTTTGCCCTTTGCCTATAAAGTGGACTCCCGTTCAATCAGTACACTGGGAATAACAACCTTTTCCTTACGAAGATCAAAGCTACTCTTTTCTATTCCCTTGAAAAGCAGCGTGGCAGCGGCTTTGCCGATCTCAAAAGCGGGTTGAGTAATAGTAGTGAGGGGGGGATTCAAAATAGGTGCTGTATCCAATGTGGCAAATGCAATCACTTTAATATCATGGGGAATGCGGATGTTCAACTCATGACAGGCGAGATAAACCGGGGTAACGATCTTCTCCACAGAAGCGATCAGTCCATCGGGGCGATGTTCACTTTGCAGTATTGATTTTATTTGTTTGTACATGCTATCATTATCAGTGCAGTAAACGATCTGCTGGTCAGTTTCGGGAATGCCGGCCTTATTCAGGGCAGCTTTAAAACCTTCCATTCTGTTCAGAAGAAGCGGCAGGCTTTCTGAAATGGAAACGAAAGCAGGTTTATGGCAACCTTTCTGCAGTAAAAGATTGGCAGCCATGAAACCACAGTCAAAATCGTTGGTAGTTACCCGGGCCGTTTCAATGCCTTCCTGTTCACGATCGAAAAAAACAACGGGGATATTATTGCCCTGCAATCTATTTATATGGTCGGCCGAATTTGTTTCGCTGGAAATTGAGATCAATACCCCATCCACACGGCCGCTCGCGCAATCTTCGAGAATGGTTTTCTCATTCGCGAATTTTTCGTGCGATAAATATATAAGTACGTGATAGCCTTTGGTTTCAGCTACCGATTGAATCCCATTAATGGCAAGGGAGAAAAAATTATCGGCCACTTCAGGCAGCACTACCGCAATGGTTTTGCTTTTCTTCCGGCGCAAGCTGCTGGCGTAAGGATTGGGTACGTAATTTAACCGCGTAGCCAGCTCCAGTACTTTCTTTTTTGTTTCATCACTGATCTCATAACTATCGCGCAAGGCCTTTGAAATAGTGGAAACCGATAGCTGCAACTGGTCTGCTAAAACCTTTATGTTTACTTTGCTCATTGAAGAATTATCGCCTTAATTGTTTGTTTTACAGACTGTTTTACCATGCAAAATGCTGCAATGGCTCGCAACCGTTTTCGTAAATAAAGTTAAATGAACGCTAACAATCTTTAGCAAAAAAGTTGAACTTAGTTCCGGAAACTAACACAAGTCATAAAATATTTCTAAAACGATTGCTATGGCGACTTCTGGAAAATTCTCCGAAAAAGAAATCAATCCGCTAGGTAGTTTGGACGAATGGGAAGATGATGTACTGCAACGTTATCCGGACCCTGATACGATAGTTAAAGACAAATCAAAAGAAGAATACCGTAATTACGACGATCCCGCCCGGGATACCGTTAAGGAATTTTACCGGTTAAACCATACACATCAAACGTATTCATTTGTACAGGAAAAAAGGAAGGAATTCTTACAGTTCAACCGTAAGGAAATGAGTGTTTGGGATGCATTTAATTTCCTGAACCAGCTGGTTGATGATTCTGACCCTGATACGGATCTGGATCAGTTCCAACACCTGTTACAGGCATCGGAAGCCATTCGCGCTGACGGTCATCCTGATTGGATGGTGCTTACCGGTTTAATGCACGATATGGGCAAGGTGCTTTGCCTGTTTGGCGAACCGCAATGGGCTGTAGTGGGCGATACGTTCCCCGTTGGTTGCGCTTACTCCGATAAAGTTGTTTATCCTGAATTTTTCAAGAACAATACCGATTATACTGATCCCGTTTTTAGCACTAAACTGGGTGTATATACGCAAAATTGCGGTTTACGCAGTGTGAACATGTCATGGGGGCATGATGAGTATGTATACCAGATGTTAAAGGATTATTTACCCGAGCCTGGCCTGTATATGTTACGCTATCACTCATTTTATGCCTGGCACCGGGAAGGCGCTTATGATCACCTGTTAGATGACCATGACCGCGAAATGCTGAAATGGGTTAAGTTGTTCAATCCATATGATTTGTATTCAAAAAATCCTACACCACCAGACTGGAAGCAACTACGGCCTTATTATGAAGATTTGATAGCTAAATACCTACCATCCACCATCAGGTTTTAACATTACTTCACGGAACCTTTATCCATTCCTTGTTTTATCAGCAATGATCAAATAAGCTGGCCCTTCGTGCAGCTTACTGATCAGCGCGCATGTATCAATATGTAAACACAATATTCAGGTAAGTTGTGTTTTTTTATCACTATGTAGATAAATGTACCAAGTACATTTAAATGACAGTTTATGAAACTGAATGGAAGATTATTCACTTAACCTAAAACTTTTGTTATGAGATTGCTTTGTCAGTCGCTCCCGAAAGGTGCGGGCATTCACCTGTTGCTGCTGCTTTTGTTATCGCCACTGTATATGCTGGCGCAATCCCAAATTTCCGGAACTGTAAGAGATTCCTCGGGCCATCCTATGGCAGGTATCTCGGTATCTGTGAGGGGAAAGAATATGGTAACCAGTACAAAATCGAATGGCTCCTTCGCCATCCCCGCACAAAAAGGGGATGTACTGGTATTTAGTGGTGTATCTCTCGACGAACAGGAAGTTACCCTGTCAGGTACAGAACCTGTTAATGTAACCATGCACAGTGCTGCATCGATGTTGACCGATATCGTGGTAGTTGGTTATGGTAAATCATCACGCAAGTCATTGACCAGCGCTATTACCACTATTAAACCGGAAGAAATGAATAAAGGCTCCATTGCCGATGTAGGACAGTTACTGCAAGGCAAGGTGCCCGGGTTGAATATTACTGCCAGCGGCGACCCTAACCGGCCAGCTGCCGTAGTGTTGCGTGGCGCTTCTACTATTAATAGTCCTGGCGGACCTTTCTATGTGATCGATGGTGTGCCTGGCGTTGATATTTCGCTGATTGCCCCGGCCGACATCGCCTCCATTGATGTGCTGAAAGATGCGGCGGCTACCGCTATTTATGGTAACCGCGCTTCTAATGGCGTTATCATTGTTACAACCAGAAGAGGTAAAAAGGGACAGGCCCAGGTATCATACGACGGCTTTGTTGCCCTTGAAAAAGTATCCCGCAGGCTCGATGTGATGGATGCCGGTCAACTCAGGGATTTCCTGTCAAAGAACAACGTGGCATTTACGCCTGCGGATGACAAAGGCGCCAATACCGACTGGCAAAAAGAAACCCAACGCAGTTCAGCGGTGTCACAAAGCCACAATATTTACCTCGGTGGTGGTGGCGATCATGGGTCTTACAGCGCCAGCCTGAACTATTTCAACAAGCCGGGTATCTTAATGAACAGTAACCTGCAACGCATTATTGCACGCCTGTCTATTGAGCAGTATCTGATTAACGATAAATTGAAATTAGGGCTGAATGTTACCAATTCAAGTAACACGGCCGATGATATTCCTTACCGCAATACCGTGCTGTTGCAATCAGCTACCTATTTGCCAGTATCGCCGGTAAAGAATGCTGATGGCTCATACTTCGAAAACTTTAAAAACTCAGGTTATTACAATCCGGTGGCCATGATGAACCATAGCCAGCAGAGCAACAAGTACAATAACCTGATGGCTCAAATGACCGCGCAGGCAAAACTGCCCTTCGGCCTTACGTACGACCTGAACGTGGATTATCTCAACAACTCAAACGTATACGGTTCTTACCTCGACAAATATTTCACCAAGAACTATAATGGTATGTACGATAATCCTGATCCCACTACCTATGGTCATGGACTACAGGCATTTGGTACAAACGGACAGGCTAACCGGCAGGCTTACAAAAATACCAGCAAGATCCTGGAAACATACTTTACCTGGGATAAGACCTTTGGAAGTTCTAATGTGAATGCCGTTTTAGGTTACTCCTGGCAGGAAAACGAGTCAGGCGATGGTTTCCAGGTAACAACGTATAATTTCCCTGTAGACAATATCGGTTACCAAAACCTGGCCTTAAGCAATCCGTATGCTTTTACAACCCGCATTGGTTTGGGAGCAGATGGTATTTATCAAAAAACACGCCTGGTCTCGGATTTTGCCCGGTTAAAATATACGCTCAACGACCGGTATATTTTACAGGCATCGGTTAGAAGAGATGGTAGCTCAGTGTTTGGCGTAAACAAGCAGTGGGGTTATTTCCCTGCCGTGGCTGTTGCCTGGCGCATCAGCGAGGAAGATTTCATGAAATCGCAGAACCTGGTTAGCGATCTGAAATTGCGGGCAAGCTATGGCGTTACCGGTAATGCCTTCGGTTTTAACGCTTATACCGCACAGTTCCTGATGGGTAGCCAGGGCACCTGGTATTACAATGGAGGCCAGGCCGCAGCCTATGGCCCTTTGAACGCCTATAACCCCGATCTGCAATGGGAAGAAGTGGCTACTACCAATTTAGGAGTTGATTTCACCCTGCTGAAAGGTAAACTGGGTGGTTCAATTGATGTGTATAAGAAAAAGACGACCGACATGATCTTCCCTTATAAAGTTGATCCTCTGCTCGTGCCTAATGGCGTTATCACTGCCAATGGCGGAAGCATGGAAAATAAAGGGATCGAACTGGCGCTTACTGCAAACATTGTATCGAACAGTAAATTCACGTGGACAAGTAACCTGAACCTGGCCCACAATGATAACAAGATCACCCAGTTGAAGAATCCGTTATTCGCTGGCGGCGACTCTACAGCAGTAGGTTTCCCTGAAGGCGCCGGTCAGTCGGGCAACTCACTGGAATTATTAAAAGAAGGACATCCGCTGGGACAATTTTATTCCCTGCAGTTTATGGGCAAGGACGCTAATGGCGTATCGCAATTTTTATCAGGGGATGGGAAAACACCCACTACCAGCCCTTTGCGCGGAACCGATTACCATTACCTCGGAAATGCGCAGCCTAAACTGTTGCTGGGTTGGACGAATACATTCAGATATGAAGATTGGGATTTAAGGGTTGCGATCCGTGGTGTATTCGGTAACAAGATCTTCAATGCCACCCGTGCCGATCTGTTCCGCCCAAACACTGCGCAATACACGAATATCCTGGTTGATGCGGCCAATGAATCAACTGCCGACTATAATGCTTATAAGTATTCTTCCCGCTTTATTGAAAGTGGCAGCTATGTGCGCTTCGATAATGCTACGCTGGGGTACAACTTCAAGCACATAAGTAACTATATCAAATCACTCAGATTATATGCAACAGCAAACAATCTTTTCGTAATTACAAAATTCAAAGGTATAGATCCTGAAGTGAACCAGGGCGGTATGGCCCCCGGTATAGATTACAATAACTTCTATCCAAAAACGCGTACGTTCTTATTTGGAGCATCCGTAAACTTCTAATTTAACCAGCAAAATTGCGAATTATGAAAAATAGATTGATATATATAGCTGCTTCTCTGATGGCTGCTGGCGCAATGATCTCATGTCATAAAATAACCGTAAAGGCAACCTCAGAATTAACGCCCGATATATTTCCGCAGGATTCATCTTCTTTCATCACTGCTACAGGCCCTGTGTATGTAGCACTAAGAGGTAATGTGGCTGCAGAATATTTCTTTCAGCAAACCTACAGTACCGATGAAGGCATTATGCCTGCCCGGGGCGGTAACTGGTACGATGGTGGCCAGAATTTGGAAATGCACTACCACACCTGGACAAAAGACAATGGTTATGTGAATGGTAACTGGACCTGGCTTAGTACCATCATTGGTACCGTGAACCAGCAGATCTCCATCCTCACCAGAACGCAACCGGCAGGAGCGGCAAGAGATCAGAGTTTTGCCGAGTTGAAAATGGTGCGCGCCCTTGCTTATTATTTTATGATGGACAACTGGGGTAATGTGCCCATCGATACTTTATATGGTGATTTTACCCCGCGCGATAAATCACCCCGGGCGGATGTATTCAATTTCATTGAGAGTGAAATAAAGGCAGCCATTCCTAATCTGAGCACTACAGTTAGTAAGGCTACGTATGGCCGGTTCACGCAATGGGGCGCGTATGCCCTGCTGGCCAAAATGTACCTGAATGCAGAATATTATACCGGTACCAAGAGATATGACGATTGTATTGCAGCCTGTGATAAAATTGTCGGT
The DNA here is from genome assembly GCA_021154515.1 of Niastella sp. Classification (GTDB taxonomy): domain Bacteria; phylum Bacteroidota; class Bacteroidia; order Chitinophagales; family Chitinophagaceae; genus Niastella. Next base: position 19,383 of record JAJKIL010000390.1, read on the forward strand.
TCCAGTAAATTCAGCATTGCGCCCATGGCCAATTATTTGAAGGCGTTCTATCCATCAAATGGTCCGGATGCGGCGGGCAGTAAGGAAGAATTTATTTTCGCCATTCCATACGACCCAACATTCTCTAACACCTTCCCTTTCCGCAGCGCCAACTACCATGCCCGGTATGATGTGCCGCGTTCAATGGGGAGCGTATCTAAAGGAGCAGGCTATAATTACTTTAATATTCCCTATACGCCGGGTGGCCCCGCCAGCACCCTGCCTGAGTTCTATGCTAACTTTAACGATGCCGGCGATATTCGCAACAAACAGTGGCTGGTTGGCAAACAAACATTGCCCGATGGCGTAACGCCGCTTACGATCACCACTACTAAAGCCGGGTATGATGCCATTGCTTTTAAAGGAGACACAACTCCTTATACATATCAGTTGGAGCTGACCCCGAATATCGTGCTGCGCCAAAGCTCCACTTCATTCGATTGCGGTAACGACGAAGTGGCTTGGAACATGGGATACCGTAACATCAAGTTCTATCCTGACGCTACTTCAGCTACCAGGGACCAGAACAACGACATTCCCATTTTCCGGTATTCAGATATTGTGTTGATGAAGGCAGAAGCCATATTGCGTGGCGGCACCGCTACGCTGGGACAAACCGCTTTGTCGCTGGCTAATGATCTGCGGGCAAACCGCACTACATCACCAGCCTGGGTAACTATTACGCTGGATAGCATTTATAATGAACGCAGCCGCGAATTTGCCTGGGAAGCCTGG
>JAJKIL010000391.1 GCA_021154515.1 Niastella sp.
GACCTGGTAAACGACCGGGCTTCTGAAATGAAGGATTATATGGACGTGTTCAGCAAGCTGAAGGCGCCCATGGGCGTGTATTCAACGCTGGGCAATCACGATTATGGCGATTATGTTCGATGGGAGAGTGTTGAAGCCAAAAAAGAAAACCTGGAGCAATTGAAACTGGTTCATAAAAACATGGGCTGGCGCCTGCTGATGAATGAACATGTGGTGTTGGAAAAAGGGGGCGACCGCATTGCCTTGTTAGGGATCGAGAACTGGAGCGCCAAAGGCAATTTCGGCCGCTATGGTAAAATGGAGGAAGCTTATCCCGGTTCGGAACAACATCCCTTCAAAATACTCATGAGCCACGACCCCAGCCATTGGGATGCGGAAGTGCGCACTAAATATGGTGACATCGATCTTACATTAGCTGGTCATACCCACGGCATGCAATTCGGGCTTGAATTGCCCGGTTTTAAATGGAGCCCTGTTCAGTATATGTATAAGCAATGGGCGGGTTTGTACGAAGCCGGTGAACAGAAATTATATGTGAACCGGGGCTATGGATTTATCGGTTATCCTGGCAGGATAGGTATTTTGCCGGAAATAACAGTGATAGAGTTGAGTTGAAAAAGTTGATAAAGTTGACAAGTTGATAGGGTTGACAATTTGATAAAGTTGACAAGTTAACAAGCTGATTGGGTTGACAAGTTAAAAGAAACAGGTTCCCTTTAAAAAAGTAGTCCCACCTTTTTTAAAACAAGAAGATAATATTGAAAAAGGAGAAATTTCTTTTTCAAAAGGAGAAGTGTTTATTTCAAAACATTCACGATAAAGAAAGGACTGTCGGTTTTACCCAGACAGTCCTTTTTTAGTAAGCAGGTTTTTTAAGGGCTTCAGAAGTAGCTGTATAGGGCTTAACCATGCTATGGAGCCGTACGGATTATTACAGGTTACGGATTGAAATGATCTTGAACCAGGTTTGGTTGTCCGGTAAGGGTAAAAAAGGGGTAAAATAAGAGACCAGCTAAAATGCTATTTGCTACTTTACGGTTCGGGTTGTTATAGATGAAAAGTTCGTTTACGAGCGTGGGCCAACGTAAACCCATTTTAGCCAGTCTCCTTTCAGAATACTAAATCAGACCTTAACCAATGAACTCATTAGGGTTATTTACTATGCCAGGGGCATTTCTACGGTAAAGGGACAAGGAAATTTCTACGATGTCAGGGATTAGGGGGAAAACTATTTAAAATAAATTGATTACTAATTTATTTCATTCGGTTGTTCTTAGGGTGTTCTTTCGTATTGACCACACAAATTTACGTTGTAAAAGCCCCCTTCATCGATTTGTTTCGATGAACCAGGCTAACCTATAGCCGAATGAGCGGAAATTTACGGTGAAGCCGGTGAATGGTCAACCGTTAATGGTGAATGAGTTCTCGTAATTCTACGCTTGCTAATAATTCGAGGTTTCACGATCGCGAGCTATTCACCATTGACCACTCACCATTGACCATTCAGAAAACTTTGGCGTTCAATAGTTGATTTACTTCCTGTAAGAGCAGGTGTTTGTAGTCGTGCAGTTTATTAAACCCGGAGGAGAGGGTGGAGGCTGCTGCCTGTTTAGTGGCCAGTTTTTCCAGCTTTTCCAGTTGTTGAAAGAAAGGCGTGTTTTTGCCCAGGATGGAAACGGTTGATTGTATATGATGGGCGAGGGTAGCTACCTGTTTATGATCTTTTTGGTCTACTGCGTTTTTAAGGGCTTCCATTTCGCCCGGGAACTGTTTCAGGAACTGTTTTATGATGGTTTTCAAAAACTCTCCATTGCCCATTACCATATCTTCTAAAAAGTTAAGATCGATGTAATGCAGCTCGTTTTTGAGCGATTCAAGATTGGAATCCCGGTCGCCGTCGAGGTATTTTTTAAGCAGGGAAAACAATTCCTTTTCATGAATGGGTTTTGAAATATAATCGTTCATGCCATAGCTTATACATTTTTCCCGTTCACCGGCCAACGCATGCGCCGTCATGGCAATTATGGGAATATCGCTTTTCAGTTCTTTTCGAATAGCCTGTGCAGTGGCATAGCCATCCATCAGCGGCATTTGAATATCCAGCAGCACCAGGTTAAAGGTGGAGCGTTGTAACCATTCAATGGCTCTGGCGCCGTTATCGGCTAACTGGTAATTCACTTTCCAGCTTTCGAAGGTGAATTTTATCAGCAGCTGGTTCATGGAGTTGTCTTCCACCACCAGGATATGAGCGTCTGGGAAGGCGCCGGCCATTATGGTTGTTGTATCGCTCAGGGATGCAGGCAATGGCTCGCCCACTGGCACCAGTGAATAGGTAATGTCGAATATAAATTCAGTGCCTTTGCCCTGTTCGCTTTCCACGGTGATATTTCCACCCTGCAGCTCTACCAGGTTCCTGACAATAGAAAGCCCCAAACCGGTTCCGCCATATTTACGCGTAGTATCTGTTTCGCCCTGTTGAAACCGTTCAAAAATGGGTTCCAGTTTATCGGCGGGAATACCAATACCACTGTCTTTAACTGAAAACCGTAATCGTACGGCTTCATTTTGTTGGTCCGGGGCGGTAATGTTGATGGAGATGCCGCCTTTTTGCGTGAACTTGATGGCATTGCTGATAAGGTTGACCATTATTTGAGTAAGCCGTACCGCATCGCCGGTAAGGGTATCGGGAATATTATCCTGGATGTATAACGAAAAAGAAAGGTTCTTCTCCCGCGCTTTGTGATAGAACATGGTTTCAATAGAACTGCAAAGCCCGCGCAAACTGAACGGGTTCTTTTCAATGCGCAACATACCGGCTTCTATCTTGGAAATATCAAGAATGTCATTGATAATGGTAAGCAGGTTTTCACTGGCTGATTGTATCAGGTTCACAAACTGCTGTTGTTCCTCCGTCATTGTTGTTTTTTGTATCAGGTTGGTAAAGCCAATAACCGAGTTGATAGGCGTTCTTATTTCATGGCTCATATTGGCCAGGAACTGTTCTTTTACATTGGCCGATTCAATGGCCTGTTGCCGCGCTTCTTTTAACGCCGTTTCAGCTTTTTGTTGTTGGGTAATGTCGAAAATGGTTGAGCGGCTCGATACATAATTACCATCCGCATCGTATACGGCAATGGAGTTCAACACTACCGGAAAGGTTTGACCGGTTTTGGTACGCATGGTTAGCCGGCGTTCGCTTACCGAACCGTTTTTCTTAAAGGTGGAAAAATTCTCCCGTACGCTTTTGGCGGTTTCTTCATCAAGTAAGTCGTACACGAATAGTTTACCTACCACTTCTTCTCTCGTATACCCCAGCCATTTTAATTCAGTATCATTGATGGCAACAATATGTGCTTCATGATCTACAGAATGATAACCACAGGGAGCATTGTTGTACAGGTCCTGTATGTCGGCAGAGATGCGTTCTATGTTCAGCCGGGCTTCTGTTTCGTTTTTATTAGCCTGTTCCAGCTCCCGTATCAGTTTATGCTGTTGGAGTATATGGCGAATAACCAGCATGGATAAAATTACAATGCCCGAGAGACCGAGTATGGTCAATAAGCGGCTGATGATTAAAACATACAGGGTGCGTTTTCGGTTCTGCGAAATACCAGCCTGCAACTCGTCATATAGTTCTTTTTCCAACTGCATGGACAGGTCGGTAATACTGTCGCGCAGAATGGTGCCCGCTTTGCTGGAAATTCTTTTTTCCGCCTGCGCTTTTCCAAAGCCGGTATATACCTGAATGATTTCGTGGGTGGTAAGTATCCTTTTTTCAATCAACGAAGCCAGGGTGGTGAATGACGCCTGGTTATACTGGTTCATGGAGGCTTTTTCTAAACCTTCCAGGTCGTGTTTTAATAAATTGAGGGTATCCTCAACGCCAACTATAAAATTGCTATCGCCGGTAATTACAAAGCCACGTACGCGGCTTTCGGTAAGTATAACGTTCTTGACAATGTTCTGCAGCTTGTTATGTAAATGAAATGACTCGATGGCTTCGCTGCTGGCAGAGCGGGATTTGCTAATGATCCGCTCAGTGTTGAGTTGAAGAATGATGCCAGTTGCAATAAAGACCACCGAAAACGCAATACTGTAGAGAATAAGCCTGTTAGGTTTTATGTTTCTTTTCATGGTAACTGATGCTACCTCAGTTAACCTAACCTTAACCATGGGAACGGACGAGTTGCTACGCTAATCAAACTTTGTGTGCATGTTTGACCGTTAGTTATGCACATTAACTACTGCAATTTAAATATAATATTACAATAACTTTATTTTCTGTATCAATTTAGAGCGATAACTTTCGGCAACCGGTATAGGGGTATTGATGATATTTACGACGCCATCCTCAATAGAATCTATTTTATCGAGCGAGATGATATAACTACGATGAACACGCATCAACCGCACTGACTTCAGTTTTTCTTCCACCGCTTTAAGCGTAGTATGTACGATATGCCATTGGCTTTCGGTTCGTATTTTTACATAATCACCCATAGCCTCGATCCATAATATTTCTTCGAGCCGTAATTTTTTCAGCATATTGTTATCCCTGATAAAAAGATAGTCGTCGGGGGTGGCTGTTGTTTCCTCTTCATTCCGGGATAAAATATCCTGCACTTTGTCGATGGCCTGCATCAGGCGCGACAAATTCACCGGTTTTACCAGGTAATCCACCACATTCAGGTCAAAAGCTTCAACGGCGTAATCCTTTTTTGAAGTAGTGAGGATGGCAAGGGTTTGTTTGGGTAATATTTTCAACAGCTCAATACCGGTCATTCCCGGCATTTCTATGTCTAAAAGAACCAAATCAGGCGGATTGGCCGTAATATTGCGATGGGCTTCAATGGCATCTTTACATTCGCCGGTAACCTGTAACCTTCCGGTTTGTAGCACCAGTTGGCGTAAAGTAAGCCTCGACAGGTCGTTATCGTCAACTATCAAACAGGTTATCATAGCGTAATGGTAATATAAGTTAAGGTACTATAAGTTAGCAAAAAATTAGTAATGATTAAACCGGCAGCCATTTTTTTAATCTCATCTTCGTTGTGTACACCGCGAACCCCGTACGCTGCCAGTAGACTATTTAGCAAACGTATGAAGAAATTGCTCGTTCTGATTGTTTTAGTGGCTGCTATGCAGCCGGCTTTTTCCCAGAACGGGGGAAAGCTGGATTCATTATTTTCAAAGGGCGACACCACGGCCATCCTGGATTCATTATTAAAGGACTTTGATTCTTATCTGGACAGTTTAGCGGGCAACAAAAGCTTTTTTACCATTAATACAGGTATAGGTACCGGGTATTTTAGTTTTAATGAAAAGAATTCCGTTACGGTAAATACCCAAAAGAAGCTGATCTTTTTTCCTGCTGTTGGGTATTTTCATAAATCAGGTTTGGGCATTTCCGCCTCGGCGTTTGCCCTGTTGCATAACGGGATGAATTTTTACCAGTATTCATTCAGTCCCTCGTACGACAGGATAAAAAAGAGTTATTCCACTGGCATCGCTTATACAAGGTACTTCACCAAAGATTCGCTTGATTTTTATACGACGCCTATCCAGAATGAATTTTTTGCTTATTTCTCTTATAAGAAATGGTGGGTGCGGCCAACCCTGAGCCTGAGTTACGGCTGGGGTAGCAAGGAAGAAATTCAAAAAAGAGAAGCAACCCGCCTGGCCCGCTTACTGGAAGGAAGGCGCCGTTATTTTGTAAAGACCACCACTTCGGTAAGCGATTTTTCAGCCACCATTTCGCTTCGTAAAGATATTGACTGGTACGGTGTACTGTTTAAACGGGATAATGTAACGTTAACACCTATTGCCATGTTGAATGCCGGCACCCAAACCTATGGTTTTAATACCTCTTATTCATATAACTTTTCGCCGGTGCGTGCCAATTCCTTACCCAGTAACAACGACATCAGCGACAATTCGCAATTTGCGTTTCAGTCGGCTTGTTTCGCGCTCAGGGGAAGTTATTTAAAAGGCAGGTTCCTGTTGCAGTCGCAGGTACTGTTCGATTATTACCTGCTGGATGTGCAGGACCCCAATTCCAAATTGAATACCGTTTACTCCATAACAGCTGGATTGAGTTTTTAGTGATTGATTTTTAAGCATTTCTTCACGCAGCTGTTAAGGTTAATTAACAGCCGGGGGTGAACCTTGGCATGTAAGTTGAAATTTGATAAATGAACCAATTAAATCAATAAGTATGAAACTTAAATCCCTGGCATTATTAACTATTGCTTCAACATTGACTTCGCTTTCATTTGCACAAGGATCGGGAGGAGGAGGATTTCATATTGGTGCAAAAGCTGGTGCCAACATTTTTAAAATAGACGGCACATCGATGAAAGATGAATTTAATTTTGGATATAACGTGGGCGCATTTGCCGAAATAAAGTTTAATAAAGAGTGGGGTATTCAACCAGAAGTAATGTGGAACCAAACCAATTACCGTACTGGTGAACATTTCAGTGATATTTATAATACGGAAGGTGGTGTAAATAATTTTAAAGGAAAGCTGAATTATTTAAGCATTCCTGTCCTGTTAAGCTACAGTCCGGCCAAGATCATCTCTTTTCAGCTTGGTCCACAGTTTGGAGTGCTGCTTAACCAGGATAAAAGCCTTGTAAAGAATGGAGAGGACGCCTTTAAAAAGGGCGATTTCTCCGCGCTGGGCGGTGTGCAGTTGAACCTGGGTGGCCTAAAAGTAGGCGGCCGTTATGTAATAGGGCTGAACAATATCAATGATATTGATGATAAGGAAAAATGGAAAAACCAGGGATTCCAGGTGTATATAGGAGCAAGATTTTTATAAGTAGTCCTCAATAATGTAAAAGAGCCCTGCCGATCATCGGGAGGGCTCTTTTATTAAGCTCGATTATCTTAAGTCGTTATTTGTACGAATAAGCAAAGCCTTTTTTGATAGACTGGGTAGACAATCTGCTGTCTTTTTCGCTTGTAAGCAAAATGAACGGTGCGCCTAATTCAGCAGCTTCTTTTTTCAATCTTTCCATAGATTTTTTGTCGGCATTACCAGCTGTACGGTAAGAAAGCATACCAGCTGTTTTACCTTTGATCTCTCCTTGTCTTTTAAGACCTACAGTGGCAGCTACATCTTCCAGGATAACCACTTTTTCCCAATCATCTTTGCTGGAAACAACAATCTTTTCAGTGATATCTTCCTTACGGCCACTGCCATACTCAATTTTTGCAATAGCGTATTTGGCTATTGTTTGTTCTGCTGTCTCATTGGGATAGGTAAAGGTAACAGTGAATTCGGCAACTTTGATGATCTTAACATCCAGCTTTTCACCGGTATGTTTATACATTTTGTCTTGGGCAAAGGTTACGATAGTTGCAAACAGGGCAACCATTAGCATGATAGATTTGCGCATGGGAGGGTGTTTTTTAAGCTAGAATTATGTTTTTGGTTAAAATAAATGCCAAATTTAACGTTAATCTGCGTATGATATTGTGAATTTGCTCAATTTTTATGCGCAATAGGGCGTTTAACAATCCTGGTTAATGGTATACCCGTAATACTAATATTTAATATCAGAGATCTGACTTCATCCTCTTCCAGGCATTTATCAAACCATTGGTAGATGAATCGTGGTTGCTTACAGGTTTGTCGTTCTGCAACTCAGGTAAAATATTGTTGGCAAGTTGTTTCCCCAATTCCACGCCCCACTGGTAAAAACTGAATATATTCCAGATAACGCCCTGTACAAAGATCTTGTGTTCGTATAAGGCTATCAGCTGACCCAGTGTGTAGGGGGTGATCTTTTTAATCAGGAATGAATTGGTTGGCCGGTTGCCGGTAAACTCTTTAAACGGCACCAGGGCTTTTATTTCTTCAGCCGATTTGCCTGCCTTTAATAACTCAGCTTCTGCTTCCACTTCGGTTTTACCATTCATCAGCGCTTCTGTTTGCGCAAAGAAGTTCGATAACAGTTTGGCATGGTGATCACCAATAGGGTTATGGCTGTTGGCCGGCGCAATAAAATCGCAGGGGATCAGCAACGTGCCCTGGTGTATTAACTGGTAAAACGCATGCTGGCCATTAGTGCCCGGTTCGCCCCAGATAACAGGACCGGTATTGTACCGAACCGGTTTGCCTCTGCGGTCAACACTTTTCCCATTGCTTTCCATGTTGCCCTGTTGAAAATAAGCGGCAAAGCGGTGCATGTACTGGTCGTATGGTAAAATGGCTTCTGTCTGGCTCTCGAAAAAGTTGGTGTACCAAAGGCCTATAAGGGCCATGATAACCGGAATGTTTTTTTCGAAAGGTGTAGTGCGGAAATGGTTGTCGGTTGAATGTGCGCCTTTTAAAAGCGATTCAAAATGCTCAAAACCGATGGTTAATGCAATGGATAAACCAATAGCGCTCCATAAGGAGTAGCGGCCGCCTACCCAGTCCCAGAATTCGAACATATTGGCTTTATCGATACCGAATTTCACCACTTCTTTTTCATTGGTGCTAAGCGCCACAAAATGCTTGGCAATATAGCTTTCCTCACCGGCTGCATCGAGGAACCATTGGCGTGCCGTATGCGCATTGGTCATGGTTTCCTGAGTGGTGAATGTTTTGGAGGCAACGAGGAACAGGGTTTCCTGTGGGGTAACCTTCCGCAGCGTTTCAACAATATGAGTAGCATCAACATTTGATACGTAAAAAACCTGGATGTCTTTTTTCCAGTAAGGTTTCAGCGCTTCGGTAACCATATAAGGGCCCAGGTCGCTGCCGCCAATACCAATGTTAACGATGTATTTTATTTTGCTACCGGTGTAGCCCGTCCATTCGCCGCTGTGAATGCGCTCGCAGAACTGTTTCATTTGCTGCAATACCTGGTGTATCTGGGGCATCACATTTTTGCCTTCAGAATATACAGGTTCGTTGCCCATGTTGCGCAGGGCGGTATGCAGCACCGATCTGCCTTCAGTTTCGTTAATTACATCGCCGGTGAACATGGCCTCGATGGCATCGGACAGTTTGCATTCCTCTGCCAGATCGAGCAGCAACGACATGGTTTTTGCGTTGATGCGGTTCTTGGAGTAATCGAACAATATATCTTCAAACGAAATGGAAAAGTTGTTGAATCTATCCGGGTCATCGGCAAACAATTCGCGCAAATGCGTTTCGGAGATCTTCTTGTAATGGCGTTCCAGTTTGTCCCATGCGTCTGTCTGGTGAGGCTTGATCTTTGGTAACATACTTGATTGAATTAGGTCCAAAAGTACTTGTTTTTTTATTGCTGTTAGCTGGTAAACCATTGACGATTGACCATTCACGGATCACATTTGTAAATTAAGAACAGTGTCCACCACGTATTGCACCATGTCGGGTGTTATGCCCAAATGCAGTACCATCCTGATCTGTGTAGGGGAAATGGGGATCGCCAGGATGTTCTTTTCCTTTAACGCCGCCGCTACCTGGGCTGCCTGAAAAGGTGGTTGTATTTCAAAGATGATGATGTTGGTCTCTACAGGTAATAAACCGTCTGTAAACGTTGTCTTAATAAGGTTCGACGCAATTTCCCGGGCATTTTCGTGGTCCTGCTGTAAGCGGATGATGTTATTTTTAAGGGCATACACGCCGCAGGCAGCCATATAACCCGCCTGGCGCATGCCGCCGCCAAACACTTTACGCACCCGTCTTGCCTTTTTAATGAAGGCCTGGCTGCCTATCAGAATGCTTCCGATGGGACATCCCAATCCTTTGTTTAAACAAACCGAAATGCTATGGAACAATTCCCCATATTGTTTGGGTGATTCGTTGCGGGCCACAATAGCATTGAACAAACGGGCCCCATCGAGGTGCAGGGAAAGATTGTTATTATCACAAACGGCGCGAATGTGTTGTATCTCCTGCAGATCATAGCAACTGCCGCCGCCGCGGTTGGAGGTATTTTCAAGGCA
>JAJKIL010000392.1 GCA_021154515.1 Niastella sp.
CAGGTAAAAGATAACATCAGGGCCGCTTCTGTAACCTTAACGGAGAAAGAAAGGGAACGTTTAAATGAAGTGAGCCGTTTACCCATGTTGTATCCTTACTGGCACCAGGCTGCACTGGCAAAGAACCGGTTAAGTCCGGCAGACAGGATCCTGCTGGATGAGCATATAGGATAATCTTTCCGATAACTATTCAATATATGTTATGCAAACTCATTTTTTCAGTGGTAAAGAAAGAGGCAAGAAAGACATTGGCTGGTTAAAAAGCAATTTCTATTTCAGTTTTAGTGATTATTATCATCCTTTAAAAAGTGCCTTTGGCACACTCGTAGCTTTTAACGATGATTATGTAGAACCCGGAAAAGGATTTGGCACTCATCCCCATATCAATATGGAGATCATCTCCATTTTACTGAAGGGAAAAATGAATCATAAAGACTCTATGGGCTACAGCACAGTAATAGAAGCAGGTGGCGTACAGATCATGAGTGCAGGCAGCGGGTTGCGGCATGAAGAATATAACATTGGCGAAGAAGATGTAAATTTTCTACAGATCTGGATCCAGCCAAAGCAACAAAACATAATACCCCGTTATCAACAAAGAAGCTTTCCGATTGAAAGCCGGAAGAATACGCTGACTACTATTATTTCGGGTGAAGAGGGATTAAAGCATTGCTGGATCAACCAGAATGCAAAATTATTACTGGGCGCTTTTGATAAAAACGAAGTAGTGCGCCACAATATGCTTAAAGAGAACATGTGCGCTTTTGTATTTGTAATTTCCGGTGAAATTCTGGTTAACCGCATGCCTGTATTTACCAGGGATGCGCTGGGTATTTGGGATGCTTCTCATTTTGAGATCACCTGCAAAGAAAGCAGCGAATTCCTGATCATAGAAACGCCTATCAATCAGAAATAAAGGCCCACCATGTTATAAATATTTCTCAAACCAGTTGGCAGCCAGGTCAGCTACCTTATGCAAAGCGCCGGGTTCCTCAAACAAATGAGAGGCGCCTTCAACGATTGCTATATTTTTTTCACATGTGAGTTGTTCATACGCCTCATTGTTTAAATCCATCACCTGCAGATCGCGCGACCCAACAATGAGTAAGGTGGGCGCTTTTACCTGCTTTAAGGCAATCGCCAGATCGGGCCGGCCTCCCCGGCTTACAACCGCTTTAATGGCTATATCAAGCAAAGCGGCGGCCTGTAAAGCGGAAGCCGCGCCGGTGCTGGCGCCAAAATAACCAACCGGCAATTGCGCCAGATTACGTTGTTGCGACGCCCATTCCGTTACCTGAACCAAACGATGGCTCAACAACGCAATATCAAACCGGTTTGCATAAATCTGGTCTTCAAAAGCGGTTAACAGATCGGTGAGCAGGGTTGACATGTTGTGCTTATTCAGGATGTCGGCCACAAAATTATTGCGCGGACTTAACCGGCTGCTGCCGCTCCCATGCGCAAAGATCACCAGCGCCTTTGCATCAGCCGGTTCGGCCAGGTTTGCACCCAACTCAACATCCTTTAGGTTGATCTGTATTTCATTTTTGCAGGTCACAGGAAGCCGTTCTTTTATAAAAAAAGCTGAAAATTCCATGCCAGTGGCGGGACCTATTTCCTGTGCTGAAAAATAATCACTGCATTCTTTTTCAGATCCGAAGCGGCTTTTAATTGATAGCGGTCCTTCCCTGCCTCGATGGTCAATAAAGCCGTATTGGGTGGAATAGAACCGAGGTTATTGGCTACCAGCACAAATTCATGAATGGGCACATCCGATTTCAATGGCACCACGACCCTGTATGGATGCGCCGATACAAAAAGCCGGGATACCAGCACCTCATTATTATGAAATATTGTTACGGTATCGCCATCTACCACCTCGTTATCGGCAATGGTGATCACAATGCTGTCGGCAGCGGTAATGATCGTGCTCAATGTATCGGATGTACGTTGCGTTTTAACGGTTGTAATGCTGTCATCAAAAGCCTTTTTGTTAAGATCTGCAAGCGACAGGCCGGGCGTAGGCAGGATGCTATCTGTTTTAAGCACTTTCCTGTTCTGAGCAATGGTATTTGTTGGATTGCCATGTTTGTTTATCCAGGAGAACATGTAAGCAGTGGTATCTACGTTTGTATTCACCTGTTTTAAGATGGTACGCGCGGGTATGCCCATGGAAAGGATCAGCGTTAAGGTTGATTTGGGATTGGCAGAACCAACCAGGTATTTCCCATCGCCATGTACGCTGAATGTAAGTTTATAACTGCACAACACATGGCTGGCTGTTTTTTCAATAAAGCTTTGACCGGCGCCTTTTAACTGGCGGGTAGAATCATTGAAACTGCCTAAAAAGTTGGCCTTGCAATAACCCATCCCCTCATCATAGGTATAACCAATATAGGTGTTCCCCTGTTTGATAATTACCATTTTCATATACTCCGCATCGATCTCCCCTTCCCAGGTGCCGGAAAGGTCTTGCGCCCAACAATGTGAAATAGTACTCAGTAATAATAACAGGAAACAGAAAAAGGATCTCATAAGTAAAAATTCTCAGGGGAAAGATAGTGATTACGGGCATATACTACAAAAGCAAGGGCCTTTCTTTTCAGATACCATCTTTATCGCTTTCACATTTCATTAATAAACTTCCGGGCTCCTGCCCCTTCTATTATACAAACAAGCAACAAATAAAAAGCTTGAATTTAAAAAGCCTAAATCACCTTAAAAATTAACTTATATGAAAACGATATTTACCCTTACCACCATTGTATTGATAGTAATTGCCAGTTTAGTCAGTGCAATATCTTTCAAATTTGGAAATTATAATGTATCAGCGCTGTTGACATTGACCAGCTTTCTTTCATCAGTTTTATGGATACATGTTGTGAGCAGCAAGAAAGTGATCTTACGATAAGCATTATTTCGGAAACCACATATATATGAAAGATTGGCTATCCGCCGGCTGGTGGATAGCCTTTTTCAATTTAAATGAGTCTATAATCAACCTCGTTACAAAAGCAATTCGTATCTTTATAACGAGGGTTTAATTTAATATGCCACCAGGAAAATACATACCAAATAATTCAGCCAGGAGCCTCCAAAATCACTTCATTCCCAATTCTTCCCTTACTATCCTCTTACTATTGTCTTACTATTCCCTTACTATTGTCTTACTATTGGTATGCTTCATCCATACTGTATCCATGGTTCATCCACGGCACATCCTGCCTGCTCCCCTACTGTAGCAGTACTGCATACTGCCTGAGACTATACTGAAGCTATATTGCATATTGCCTGAGACTCCTCTGCGGCACCTGCTTTACTGTGCTGTATATATACGGGCAGGCCCATTATGGAACTACCTGTTGCTTTTCATCACACTGGCAGTAATCTTTCTTATAAGTAAACTATAAAAACCCCGACAAGCCACAGCCTGTCGGGGTTTTGTTTACAAGACCAACGCTTGCTTTAGAAAATATAATCAGTGCTCAAAAAGTTAGAATCATGATCTCTTACAATAGTATTGAGCAGGCTCTTGTTCGATTCTGTTAATTTAGCTGCCACCAGTGAGCGGATAGAGAATGAACGAAGCGCATCGAATACAGAGAGCGTACCTTCTGCACTGTCTTTTCTTCCGGTAAATGGAAATACATCGGGGGAACGTTGCGCCTGGCAGTTGATATTCACGCGGCTTACCAGGTTTACAAATGGATCGATGAGGCTGGCCACTTCTTTGGCGTCTTCGCTGAAAATACTCACCTGCATACCATGTGATGCATTTACCTGGTAGGCTACCGGTTCATCGATAGAATCGAAAGGCACTATCGGAACGACAGGTCCAAACTGTTCTTCGTGATACAACCGCATTTGGTCATTAACCGGATATACTACTGCAGGGAATACAAAGGAACCTTCCTGGAAACCACCATTTACATTCATCACTTTAGCGCCTTTTGAAACAGCATCATCGATGCAGGCCTTCAAATAAGCGGGCTTATTGTCTTCAGGCAGCGGTGTTATTCTAACACCAGCTTCCCAGGGCAATCCGGGTTTCATGGCAGAGACTGCTGCAGCAAGCTTTTCAGTAAACACAGCGGCGACCTCTCTTTGCACAAAGATGAGTTTCAGGGCTGTGCAACGTTGTCCGTTGAATGAAAGCGCGCCCAGGATACATTCATTTACGGCTACGTCAATGTCTGCATGTTTGGTTACAATGGCCGCGTTCTTGGCATCCAGACTCAGGATAGCGCGTAAGCGGTTTACTTTCGGGTGTAATTTTTTAAGCCCGTTTGCCACCTTGCTGCTACCAATAAAGGCCAGTACATTCACTTTACCACTTTCCATGATGGGTGAAATGATCTCTGATCCTTTTCCATATAATGTATTCACCGTGCCTTTAGGGAATGCTTCTTTGAACGCATTCAATAAAGGATAATGACACAACACCCCGTATTTTGGTAATTTAAACAGGATGGTGTTGCCCATAATGAGGGCTGGTATCAGCGTGGTGAAAATTTCGTTCAATGGATAATTAAAGGGGCCCATGCTCAGCACAACACCTAATGGCGCTCTTCTTATTTGTGCAATGGTGCCTTCTGCCTGCTGAAAATGGGACGACTCGCGGTCGAGGTCTTTCAGGGCGTCGATGGTGAAGTTGATGTAATCAACTGTACGGTCAAACTCCTTGGTGGCGTCGGCCAGCGTTTTGCCAATTTCCCACATCAGCAATTTGATCACCAGTTCCCGTTGCTGGATCATTAAATACACAAACTTCTGCATGCACTTAATACGTCCTTCCACAGACATGGTAGGCCATTCACCCAAACCATTGTCATAAGCGGCTACAGCGGCGTCAAGCGCTTCTAATGATTCTTTAGGGGTAGTATTGGGAATGCTGCCCAATAACTTTTTCTCAAATCCGTTCGCTGTAGGTATGCAAACCGGGGAATAAATATTGGTTACGGGTCCATTCCAGGGAACCAGTTCGCCGTTCAATAAATACTCCCGCTGGTGGATCTCGGTGATCTTGTAATTGTCGGGGATGCTGCTTTCTTCTTTAAATACCACAGGCAACGTGCCTCTGTCGCTATTCTGTTGTTGCATGGAATTAATGATTTACTTATCTATTGTGTTCCAAATGTACTTACTTTATAAATAAATAAAGGCGGAACCATAGAATATAAGGTTTCTACCCGTTAACAAAAAAGGTGTTTTTCACCTTTTATTTAACTGATTTAGGTCATTTCTTTGTAACGCTTTCGATCTAACAACACCTTCTTACAGCCTCAATCAATTGCATACCCGAAAGGGATCGCTGTTACAAGCCTGCATAGCATTTATTTATGGCGCCAATTTTTTAATTCTTTCGCAAGAGAGGACTGCCTTTTATTGAATAACCACATAAAGTTAAACCAATGGAAAAATCTTCAAAAGTTCAGCAATCCAGTCAAAAAATTGCATCAACCGCTTCGGGATTTCAATTCAGAACGCCTGCCGGTATTCAGGACTTTACCGATGATCCCATCAAGCAAAAAGCAATGAATAATTTATGGAGTAACAACCTGGATGGATTCATTCAACAGGGTATGTTAAATAATCCGTGGAACGCTACCAACACTCCTCCTACTACCAATTACTATAACCCGATCGACAACAACCCGCCGTCGAACGCAGCCAATATTAAATGGGGCGCCTATCCGGGCAGACTGGCTTATAATTTTCCCAATGCCACACAGGACCAGTTAAATCAAATGGCCGATACCGGACAAATATCCGGTCAGATATCAAATAGTCCCTGCACTACAGATGGACAACAGGTAGCCTATTTCCCCTATGGTCCCCGGGGCTGGCAGGATGAATATTGTGAATGGGCAATTACCCGTAATACGGCCGGAAAGATCACCCGCATAGATTTTACCTGTGAGAACCCCGAATACTGGAATTCCCTGTGGCTGATCGAACCTAATAAAGTGCTGGAACTCTATCAAACCATATTAGATAAACCACAGATCACCCTGGCAGATCTGTCGGTACCGGGAATTACAAATCCATTGACGAACCAACCAGTATATAACACTTTGAACAAGTGGAACGCAGGAACCGTATCAGATGCAACAAAAGGCGGCGCCATACATTTGACCAGTACCCCTAACACGCTGCAAACAGAAATAGGCCTGGCTACCTCCTCCACCATTCAACGCTTTAACCCGCCACCTGCTAATAACACCATGTGGCCATCATCCCAGTTCAATAACCTGATCTGTGTGGGCCAGTATGGGCAACGGTTCCGTAACAGCGACCCTAACATCGGTGGCAATGTAAATAATTTTGTAACCCAGGGTATGATGCTGACCCTGGCGGACCCGCCCGGATTGTATATTCAAATGCCCGACTTTTCGAATTTCAAAACACCGGATGGAACCGATGCGTCTGCCTTCTGGACAATTAAGAGAGGCAGCAAAACATTGAACGACCAGAATGGCAATCCCCTGCCCGGCAATTTTATACTGCATGCTGTGTATGAAGTGCCGGCCAGTAAAGGATATACAGTAAGTGACATTACTATTTCCGGTGAGAACATCAACTGGGGGTCACAGATAGCGGCTACTTTTAAAATGCAGATCGTGGCCAGCGCCTATGCAGGTAAGATGCCGAATGGGTACGATCCGGTAGGCACTCCTACCCCTGCGAATACATTTGCGCAGCCACTCCAGCTTTTCTACCAGGATTATTTCGACACGCTGTATAATACAAACGTTCCCAACCCGGTGAACCACCCCATCCCATTATTAAGTAACAGTACATATGTTCCGGCAGTTATAAATATTGGAAGTGTTGCCATGAAAATGGTAGTGGTAGCAGGAACCTGTACCGCCAAACAGGGCCAGCCAGCCACTTACCCGGCAGTAACATTCGACGATCCTGCTATTACTGCAACCGTAACAGCAGTAAAAGAAAATGTCACCTATGCTATTCCTGGTAATAGTCAGCCAAGCACCAATACGGCCTTATACATTACTGTTAAAACAGGCGCCAGTGCAAAACCCGGTCAACATGGCGTATTTGTTACCAATGTTGGTCAATCAACACAGCCTGCCATGCCTGCATTGTTCCTGGTATCGCCGGTTACAGTACAGGCTGATATCGCCTGGCAAAATACCGGGGTAATACTCACCGCAAACAATAAGGCCGCCATAAAATATTCGTCGGGTTTATGGACCGCCAATCCGCAGGACAATGGCGGACAGTTATACAATGCAGCGGGCAACCCAACCTTTATTGCAGCCAAACCGGGTTATACCATGCCGGGACAAAACGAAGGCGCGCTTATTGGTAAAGTAGGCAGTACTGCTTTCCTGGTTGGTATGGGCGCCACCATTCCCACAGGATTAACCGGAGAAATACAATTATGCATCAATGATGACCTCAATGGCCAATATGGCGCCGGATTAACTGATAATATCGGGTCTATCAGTGTAACAATAGACGTACAATAAGTTTTCCAGGTTTCCTCAAAGCTAATACACAAGAGGCGCATACTTACCATATGTGCCTCTTTCCTGATTACTATTACCTCATTTACATACCATGAAAAAGATCAACACCATTGCCATCCTTATTATTTGTATTACTGTTTTTGTACTGGGTCAGGTTTTAATTGCCGATAGCAGGAATGTTTCAGTAAAACCGCTGGCAACTACCTGTAACTGTTACTCCCAATCTCCTTTGTACAATATTGTAATTGCATTCAACAACCAGGTGCCCGCCGATCTGGCTGCATTCAATAATCAATCGCAGGTAGATTGTTTTGCCTGGCAGGAATTTATTGCATTGAACTGGCCGGTTAACCCGAACGGTTATTTTGGCGATCCCGGTGACTATTCACTCGTTACCTGGGAAACCTATATGCCCAAAAATGTATTGTTTCAACCAGGCGGCGTACCGCCACCTAAATGGGGCACCCTTGTTTCGCCCCAATACGCCGCCAAATTCAAATCACAAAGGTTATTGATGAAACCTACCCAAACCAAGTTATTAACATACACCAGGAAGTTTGCCGAAGGAGATAGTATTGGCGGTTTAGACCCGGATCAGGCAGCACCCTTTGGCAAACCCAGCTGGCTGGGCGCCCAAAACAAAACAAATGTGTGGTATGAGATCATGCTAAATAAAGACTATTATGACTTTGTAACCAGGACTGGTTTTTACAATGCCATCACCCAGCATGATTCTGTAAAAAATGGCATTCCGCTTAATTTTCCTGCCGGGGTATACAATGGGCCGGTTGGTGCTATAGAATTAAAAGCGGCCTGGATGGAAGTAGATAATATCAAGTCGCCCAAATGGCAGCGATATAAATTATCTAAAGCAGTGGTATATGATTCCACCACGCAAAAATTAAGGGAAACCATGGTAGCCCTGGTTGGATTACATATCCTGCATAAAACGCAAAACCAGCCAACCTGGGTGTGGGCCACCTTTGAACAAACAGATAATGTACCAAACATCGACGGTGAAGCACCTCCGCCTTTTGGTTATAATTTTTATAATAGTAATTGTACAACGCAACAGGTTCCCTTATCTGGCGGCGGCACTGCAACAGTGATCTGTACTGCCAATACTGCGCCACCCTATTACTTATCACAGGCGGGCGCCGTACCCATACAGGTTACCCGCACCAATAAGATAGATACCGAAGATGCCGTGCCCATCAATGACAGCATGCAAAATAATATCCGGAAATTTTATTCCAGATCGGTCTTTCAATACTATCAGCTGGTAGAT
The DNA here is from genome assembly GCA_021154515.1 of Niastella sp. GTDB lineage: Bacteria > Bacteroidota > Bacteroidia > Chitinophagales > Chitinophagaceae > Niastella. The sequence continues at coordinate 8,782 of JAJKIL010000392.1, forward strand.
GTAATTTGGTCGCAACAACTGCAACCAGATGCCACCAAGCCAATACAACGGCCATTTCCGTTAAACACCTCGGCCATGCAAAGCGGTGTTGTTATTGTGGCTAATACAACGTTGGAAAGTTATGTACAAAACTCCAATACCTGTTTTAGCTGCCATAAGTTCAGCAGCATAGCGCCCTATGCGAACGACACCGTCAACAATAACATATTCGGTGATTTCAGTTTCGCTATTTCGTCGGCTAAGTATGCGAATACAAATTCAAAGAAGAAAAAATAAAGCGGTTGTTCGCCAACAAAAAAGCCATCCGCCCGGGCGGATTGCTTTTTTGTTATCAGTTTTATCAATTTTATTCAAATGAAATGGTTCCTTTACCATCGATATTGGTTCTGCTATCAAATGCAAAATCCACATAGAAGGCATCGCCTTTCTTTCCTTTAACTGTTTGACGTACGCGACCATATTCTTTTCCTTGAGGCGAGAATACTTTTATAGTAACAAAAACCGGCGAAGTGGAGTAAAATACAGATTGTTTTAGCAATTTTCAACCCGCCTCGTCATATTACAAATCAGGAACGAACTAACAAATTACTATCCAAACATGATCTTCACCGTTTGATAGAACAGCCTGCTTTGGAGGTGTTGGGCTTGTTCCGTAAAGCCCTGCAGGCCAAATAAACCCGCAGCATTGCCTTTGTTGATGGCAATTTCAAGATAGCCGGCCGCATTGAAGAGGGCTAGCTTTTCGCCTTCGGGTACATCGGCATAGGTTTCGGCCACTTTATCGATCACTTCATTACGTTTGAAAACGATCTTGAAGTTCCGTCCTTTGCGATGTTCTTCAAATTGGTCGCGGGTAATATTAACTACAATATTTTCGAAATGGTCAATAAAGATGATCTGTCCTTCCATCCAGTTCTCCCCAAATAGCGGACGTAAATGATTCTTTTCTATAAAAGGCACATCTGGTATACCTATATCCTGCAGGCGGGCGCCACCGTGTAATTTATGAATGGCTTCCCCCATAACCTGCACACAATACAGGGTGTTTTTTATTGCTTTGGGATCAAGGGGCAACCCAATGATCATTTCAGGTTTGTCTTCAAGCACCATCGAGAGCAACCCATTATCGGCACATAAAATGTATTGTTCCTGATGCCAGGCTAATAATAATTGCTCCGGCTTTTTTTCAAACAGGTTTACCAGCAGTAAGTGGAACGTGTGGGAAGGAAACTGCTTTATGGCATTACGGCTCACATAGGCCGCCTGCGGATAGTTAAATGGAGAAATGGTATGCGACACATCAACCAGGGTAAATTCCGGGTTCTGTTGCAATAACCGGCCTTTTACTGCACCCACCAGGTAATCTTGCACACCAAAATCAGAAGTGAGGGTTAGTAAAGGCATTTAAGAAATTATGTATAATAATTAATATCAGAAATGAAATTTATTTGGAAAGCTCGTTGTTTTTAAAAAAGAATTTGTACACCAGCTTATCCGTTAGCGAAGGAAAGAGCTTGTTCAAAAAGATGGTTCTTTTACCATTGAAGGTAAGAACCAGGGTACGCTTACGGTTTTCGATGGCTTTCAGAATTTCGCGTGAACATTCTGCAGCACTCATTAAACTGGCTTCATCGAGCGGTGATTCCCCCTGGGGTTGGCCCAGCTCATTCAACGCAGCATTTCGGATATTAGAAGCTGTAAAGTCCGGACATACCCACATCACGTGCACGCCGGTATGTAATAACTCCGTGCGGATGGCCTCTAACCAGCCCTGTAATGCAAATTTAGAAGCAGAATAAGCCGCACGGCCAGGTAAACCCCGGTAACCGGCAATGGAAGAAACACCCACAATTGTTCCTTTACGTTCCA
>JAJKIL010000393.1 GCA_021154515.1 Niastella sp.
GGGTTCTTTATGCTGTTTGGGTTTATTTTTTCTGCCGCCTGGGTGCTGCAATTCCTGGTTTCTCCTGCTACCATTCCCAATGACCGGATCTTTTTTGTGTTGCTGCTGTTGGCGCCGGCCATTTTTGCCATTAAGATCACTTTTGGCGAAGTAGCCAGTTACCTTACAGCACATTTTCCCTACCCCTGGAACCAATACTGGAATAAGGTGCTCGACTGGCCCTTAAAACTGCTGGCTGTAGCCATACCGGTCATTGCCCTGTGGCGACTGGGCCGTTTTGAAGGCCCGGTGGCCGGCGTACAGGCCAGGGGCTTTAAGGTAAGACCATATTTTTTATTACTGCTGGCCATGGTGCCACTGATCGCTTTTGCAGCCACGCAAAACGATTTTTTGCATACGTATCCCAAGGTGCAACGCATTGATAATATAGCCCAATACGTGCAGCATCCCCTTCCCTGGAATGGGTTGTATGAACTTTCCTATGGGATTGACTTTGTAACTATTGAATTTTTCTTTCGCGGATTTCTGGTGCTTGCGTTTGCCCGTTTGGCCGGTAAACATGCCATATTACCGGTTGCGGCCTTCTACTGCTCCATTCATTTTGGAAAACCTTTGTTCGAATGTATCACCTCTTATTTCGGCGGCATCATTCTCGGAGCTGTAGTATACAATACACGTAGTATCTGGGGAGGATTAATAGTACACCTGGGTATTGCCTGGCTCATGGAACTGGCAGGTTACCTGGGGCATGTTTATAAAGGCTGGTAAAAAATCGTGATAACTACAGTAAAGCCAGATTAGACTGTTTCATATAAGCACAAAAAGGATATTCCTGCGCAATGGCATTCAAACGTGTTATTGTTTCTTCACTGGGGGGAGTAGGAAATGTTTTTTCCAACAAGAGTTTTTCGGCGTTTTTAGCGCTTTCGAAGGTGTGGCGGGTTGAAGTGCTGCTCGTAGCAGAAACCAAATTGAAAGTTTTCTTTTTCATGCACAAAATTTACAAGTAGTGATAAAATGTAATTAATCAGGCTTTCCTTGGATACGTACGCTACTTTAAAAATCAGAACAGCTAATTCATTAGGCAAGAAAAAGAGAGACTCGTTAATCGTTCATTCAAATGGCTAGCAGAAAAATGTAAGAAAAGAAGAATATATAGCAATAAATTCGATCTATTCAAAGATAGATCAAATTTGCCGAAACTGGAAGTTTTTAACAAAAAAACCACCGGTTTCTTGTAGAAAAATACCGCAATAGGGAATTATACTTATCAAAATTACCGCTATTGCTTCCAAAAATCATAATGGATCGTGGTCTTTCTGTTTATAGCAAACGCAAAATGGGTATTGCTTTCCCAATCGGTTCAGTCGATTGATCGTTTCCTCTGTTGGTGGAGGAACGGCATTAATTAAATTTTCAACTAATGTTGTAGAGTTATTCTTAATTCTGTTTGCACGGCGTGCAGATCTTCTTGTAATAACGGGCAACTCCAATGCAGGAGAATAAATGGTTGCCGATGATTTTTTCATACGTTCAATACTTTTGAATGTTATCAGATGGTGGTCCCAATAAAAAATATGTATGGCTCTTTAGGCCTTGAAGAAACTTGCTACCGATCAAACACTGTAATAACCAAAAGGATCACTGAGTACAGATATTGTAAGCGAGATGGATTAGACTTAACATTTCTGTAGTAAAATTCCTGATTTAAGGTCGTAAAAACAGGGTTACAAAGTTATATAAAAATTAATTCTTTTCCTAATGCTATCCAAATAATTTATATGGGTTGAATAAAAAAATTACGCCTGATGATAACTGAAAGATCATCAGGCGTAACATAAAAAATCTTTATAAACAGTGCGTTATTAGTAAAGCAACTTAATCAACAGATTGCAGGTAATCAATACCAATTGCATTAACGCCGGTTCCACCTTTTCTACCTCTTAAATAAATAGTGAAGGCGTTAAAGGGAGAAAGGTTAACTGAATTCAATGTGGCGATCACAGAATCGGCACCCGATTTCTTTACAGTCACATTAACAGTAGCTGGCGTAATACCTGAAAACTGGTTATACGAACTTGAGTAAACATTATCGGCATAGCTGCGACCTGAAGACACAAGGGTATTATCAAAATACAGATCCACATCGTCCAATTCAGGGGCCAGATGAAAAAACCTGAAGAATGATTTGTCATTGGTAAGCACGCTGTAATTATCAGCAATTTTGACAGCGCCTACATGCATAGAATCGATGTTGTACAACAACAAGGTGGCATATTCAGATGAATCGTATATGCTGCTGCTCAAGGAGGCTACAACGCTATCGCCACCAGCTTTTTTAAAGCCGATCGCATACACGCCTGGGTCCAGGGCAGAATAAGAACTGGCAACTGTGCCCGCATTGATCGCAGAGGATGCCTTTTTATCATTAAAATAAACTTCAACAGCCGGAGCCCAGGGCGCCAGATGCAGGAGTGAGATATAAGTTTTGGGGGCGGCTGTGGAACTTGCGGTATTTTTTATACAACCATTCAACCCTACCGATACAAAAGCCAGTATTCCCAATACCCAAAAAGCATTTTTTCTTACTTGCACAGTTTTCATTTTTAGTTAACAAATTTTGATTGTGGTTCCTAGTTGCAGATGCTTGAAATTGTCGCTATCAGACCACAAATTTACCAATTAGTTTAGCCTGATATATCGATTTTCTGACCATTATGACAAATAACCAGCTACTTACGTTGCACCTTGTTATGCCTAATAACTGATTATAAAGCCAAAAGGGCCCGAAGGCCCTTTTATAACTGAAAAAAAATGTTTTTTATTAATTATGGCGCCAGCCGCCAAAATGGCCCCCGCCCTGCTGGTTATCACCACGATTTTGCTGTGGCTGAGACTGCTGCTGGGGTTGCTGTTGTTGCTGCTGCCGTTGATTACCAGGCTCGGTGTTACGCCGTTCAAATTGAGGCTGTTGCTGCTGAGGTTGCTGTTGTTGCTGTTGCCCGCGAAAACCCCGGAAACCACCACCACCCTGGTTATCAAATTGAGGCTGCTGCCGGCGTTGCTCAAACTGGCGCCGGTTATTTTCCGCATCCGCATTTCTTTGACGCATCATCTGTTCCTGTTGCTGACGGCGGTTATTTTCCTCATCTGCATTTCTTTGGCGCATCACCTGATCCTGTTGCTGGCGTCGGTTATTTTCCGCCTCCGCATTTCGTTGCCGCATCACCTGATCCTGTTGCTGGCGTCGGTTATTTTCCGCATCGGCATTTCTTTGACGCATCACCTGTTCCTGCTGTTGACGTTCTTCAAATTGACGACGGTTATTGGCATCATCATTTCTTTGCCGCATTACTTGTTCCTGTTGTTGACGTCTTTGTTCAAAAACCGACCCATTGTTTCCACCATTGTTTCTATCCCAGGTCCGGCCCTGGCCTCTGTCTTCCAACTGACGACGGTTATTGGCATCGTCATTTCTTTGCCGCATTACTTGTTCCTGTTGCTGGCGTCTTTGTTCAAAATTATCAGTGTTTCCACGGCGGTCGTTATTACCTCCAAATCGGTTACCGCGATTATCAGCTCCGTCATTACGTTGATCCCTGTTGAACCGTTGAAACCGGTCGGGTGCATAACGGTTGTTATCGCGATTCACCCGTGGGCGGTAAATAGCCACTTCATTATCGCGGAAATTGGTTCTGCCAGGTCTGTTGGCATCCCTGATGCTCACCGAACGGATGGATTGGCCGGTATACCGTTCCACCTCATGCCGGCCGGGGCCTGTTACATATACATTCCGTTCGCGGCGATAATTATTTATAATGGTGGTATTGTTAATGAAGACGGTATTTCGTTGCGCACCATAACAATGCTCATATACCCGCGGTGAAGCAATGTACTGCCGGTCAACAAAACACCAGTAGTTGCTGGGCGGAGAATAACTGCCAAACGAAAGGTTTACGCCCACACTGAACTGTGGTCCCAATGGCGCCCAGCCGTAATAATCACCGCCGCTGCGCCAGCAAACCCAGGCTGGCGACCAGTCATAGCCCGGCTCCCAAAGCCAGCCATAATAATCATCGTAAAACCAACGGCCGTAGTGAAAAGGCGCCCAGCCCCAGGAATAATCCGAGACCCACATCCATTCATATTCATCGGTCCAAACCCAGTGCCCGTTGGTGCTGTAAGGTCTGAAATCGGGGCCCGTATCGGGGCGCCAAACATATCCATATTCAGGGTAATCGATCCAGCTTCCATATGGCGACAGTTCATCGTAGAATGTCTGGTATGAAACCTGCTCTTCCTGGGCAGTTGCTTTATTTTGAAGGCTGCCAAACAGTAATAACAAAAGTATTACCGGCATACTGATTATTGCAATTCGTTTCATTTAGTGTGTTTTAGAATACTTATTAAATTAGAACGAATACAATGCCAGGCGTTTAGGCGCTTACACCTTTTAATAATACTTTATGTGAAGGAAGCGATAAAACCGGGTTTTAACTAAACGGGTATGCAACTATTTGAAGGGGGCCCAAATAAAAATCGTCCCGACAGGGTCGGGACGACTGAATTTCTTACTGTATGTTGACCGGCGGTTAATTATAGTGAAAACCTTCGTGCATTGATTTATATAAAGATGCGGGTTTCATGGCAGGGACAATGATCCGGCGAATAGTGTATAATGGGTCCTGCTCATCGCGTTTCGAGTATAACTGGAACGCAGCGATCATGCCTCTTTTCTTTAACTCCGGGATAGCTTCATGATTCCACAAACCAAAAGGATAAGCAAAGTACTGGATCTTTTTACCGGTAATGGATTCCAGCAGTTTGGTTGGCTTTTCAATTTGAATTTCCCAATCCTTACCCTGGTATTTCTTTACGTTATGATGGTCCCAGGTATGTGAACCTATCACGTGGCCATTATCAGAAAGCTCTTTGATCTGCTCTTTGTTCATATAGTGTGGGCGGCCGATTGAAACGGTCATTACGAAGAACACGCCCTTATAACCATAGTTATCCAACAGGGGCCTGGCTACTGTGTATTGGTCCAGATCAGTATCATCGAAAGTAAGCATCACCGGTTTTGACGGTAATGGCTTTCCTTCGTTCAGGTAGGCATATAACTGATCGGGAAGAATAGTATGATAACCGCTGTCGCTCAGCATTTTTATCTGATCGGCCAATGAAGCAGGCGGTATAATGTAATCCTTGGCTGATTTGGAATCAGTAGGCTTCCAGTCGCGAATCTGGTGGTAACATAAGATCGGAACTTCCGGACGGGCCAAAATGGTTTTGGGGTCAGCAACTTTCATCCCCTCAACCGATGGCATGGGTTCAGCATTTGCTGATTTGTCTTTACCAGATGTTGGATGTTCGGATGTGGAAGAGCCAATTGCATTGGCCACTTTAGCTGAAGGATTTTCGTGACAATTAGCTGCCATAAAGCAGAACAAAGCAATTGTCAGAATAGCTATCAATTCAGGTTTCGAGCGAAATGTGTGTGTCTTCATAGAATGGAGCAAACTTACGTAAAATAGGCATTGCATAAACGGGTAAAACCCCTTATTTGTTGTAGAATGTACGATACATACGCCACTTTTTTTGCACATATTTGGTAGACCTCTCAACCTTTGCAGTTTTTACTATGTATACGTATAAGTTACCCTATATTGATGGAGTGGAAATACCATTAACGGAACAATAACGCCTTCCAGGTTTCAGGTTCCAGGTTTAGCCTCCACTCTAGAACTAAATAACTGATTAACTTGCGGGCCTGGTTTCAGCGGCGAAGTATTGACCATTCACCATTGACCATTTACGATTCATGAACCAGGTAAAAGATTATTACAAAATACTGGAATTACCCACCACCGCGTCCTTGCAGGACATAAAGCGATCGTTTCGCCGGCTGGCCCAGCAATACCATCCCGACAAAAACGATGGTAGTCAAATGGCCGCCGCTCATTTCCGCGAAATACAGGAAGCTTACCAAACATTAAGCGATCCTAAAAAGCGGGAAGCCTATCATTACCAACGCTGGTACGTACGCAGTACCGGAAAGTCATTTACCCGTGCACCCCTTACCCCCGCCCACATTTTACAGGAATGCCGTTTATTGCAAAAGTATGTAGCCTCCATGAACACATTCCATCTCAGGTACGATGCAGTAAGCCTGCACATTCGCGAACTGTTAACAGAGAACGCCATCGGGATGTTACGGGAACAAAAAGATGTAGCTGTTAACGACGCCATCATTCAAAGCGTGTTGACATCGGTTCAACCCTTACCCCGAAAATTCTTTATGCCCATTGCAGATCTGTTAATTCAACTGGCCGGTGACGATGCCACCGCCCGTGCAACCATTGAACAGGCGATCAGCAGTAAAAAACAACGCCACATATGGGATAAATATAAATGGGTGTTGATGCTGGTTATTACCGCACTTATTTGCTGGTTCATTTACCATTTATAGCCCCTTCTGGTTTATCTTTATTGAAACTTCACTGGCATGAGAAAATACCTGTTGCTGGGCATCCTGCTTTATAGCTATTCCATCCTTCGTGCTCAAAAGGATACAGGCAATAAACGGTATGAACAACCGGCAACACCGGTTTGCATCACCCACGTTAATATAGTAAATGTAATTACACAAAAGATAGATGCCGATCAAACGGTTGTCATTGACAATAACCGCATTTCAACAGTTGGCGCCACCAAAAAAATAAAAGCGCCCGCCAATGCCCGGGTTATTGATGGAACCGGTAAATACCTGATGCCCGGCATGACCGATGCGCATATTCATTTCTTTCAAAGCGGTGGTTTATATACCCGGCCCGATGGGCTGAATCTGACGAGCGTATATCCTTATGAAAAAGACCAGCAATGGGTAAAAGATAACCGGGCCGATCTGATGGCGCGTTACCTGGCCTGCGGCATTACTACGGTTATTGATGTGGGTGGCCCTTTCAGCAATTATGCCATCCGCAGCCAGCTTGATACGACTATTCTTGCACCTAATGCGTTTGTGACCGGTCCGCTGATATCAACTTACCAGCCGCCGAACCTTGATAAAAACGACCCGCCCATTGTAAAAGTGAACAGCGAACAGGAAGCCCGTGACCTGGTGAAAAAACAATTGCCCTACAAACCTGATTTCATCAAGATCTGGTACATTGTGTTAGGCGATCAAAAACCTGAGACCACCTACCCTATTGTAAAAGCGGCTATAGAAGAAAGTCATGCCAACGGGTTAAAAGTAGCAGTGCATGCTACCCAGTATGAAACCGCTAAACTGGCGGTTCAGGCCGGCGCCGACATCCTGGTGCACAGCATTGATGATAGGCCCCTGGACAACGACATGCTGCAGCTGATGAAAAGCAGGAACATCGTATACATTCCCACCCTGATTGTTGTAGAAGGGTATCACCGCACGTTCACCCAGCAATTCGATTTTACTGCCCATGACCTCACTTACTCCAATCCCTTTATGCTGGGCAGCCTGCTCGATCTGCAACACCTGGGCGACAAAGCGCCCTTCGATTATCATACCATGCGCAGCCGGTTTCATATTCCAGCCAAAGAAGATACCACGATGGCCACCAACCTTAAACTGGCGCAACAAGCCGGTGTGTTAATAGTTTCAGGCACCGATGCCGGTAACATTGGTACCCAGCATGCCGCCTCTTATGGAAACGAACTGCTGGCCATGCAAAAAGCCGGGCTCACCAACTGGGAGATCATTCGCTCCGCTACTATCAACGCGGCCAAAGGTTTTGGAAAGGAAAAAGACCTGGGCAGTATTGAAAAAGGCAAGCTGGCCGATCTGTTGTTGCTGGATAGCGATCCCACCCGCAGCCTGCCCACTCCTGCCAGCATTCGCAGCATTTTTCATCATGGGGTAATTATACATCCGGAAAATTTAATACTATCCACTCCCGAAATGCTGGTTCAACAACAGGTTAATGGCTATAACCTTCGTAATATCGACGCTTTCCTGACGCCGTACAGCGACAGTGTGGTCATTTACGACATAAATGGCAAGGTGTTGATGAAGGGAAAACAGGAGATCCGGGAGGAATACGCTAAATATTTCAACAAAACGCCCGAATTGCATTGCCAGATCGTAAACCGAATGGTGATGGGCAACACCGTTGTTGACCAGGAAAAACTAACCAGCGCCAACCGTAAACCATCTGAAGGCATAGCTGTTTATAAAATAGAAGCTGGTAAAATTATAACTGTTCACTTTATAGAATAAATATGGCACGCACTCCTTCTGTTATGATACCACTGGGTGAAAAAGCACCCGGTTTTACATTACCTGATACAGTCAGTGGGAAAGATTTCTCGCTGGAAACAGCAAAAGGCGCCACCGCCACGGTGCTGATGTTCATCTGCAATCATTGCCCGTTTGTGAAACACGTAAATGCAGCATTGGTAAAACTCGGAAATGATTATAAAGATAAAGGCATCAGTTTTATTGCCATCAGCTCCAATGATGCAACCGCTTATCCCGAGGACGGACCCGAACAAATGAAACAGGTAGCTGAACAACAACAGTACCCCTTCCCTTATTTATACGATGAATCGCAGGAGGTAGCCAAAGCTTATGAAGCAGCCTGCACGCCCGATTTTTTTATTTATGACAGTAATCTGCTGTTGGCATATCGGGGGCAGCTCGATGATTCCCGCCCGGGTAACGGCAAACCCGTTTCGGGCGCAGCTATCCGTAATGCGCTGGACCATTTGATAGCAGGAAAACCCGTTCCTGCCGATCAAAAACCAAGTATCGGCTGCAATATCAAGTGGAAATGATAGGGTCCTTAAAGGCGAGGTAATAACATCGGCACCTGCTTTTTGTATGCTGTATATTTTTCACCAAACTGGGCTGTCAGTTTTTTTTCTTCCAGCCTGGCGCCCCAAACCGTATATATTGTAATAACCAGGCAGGCCAATAAATTTTTTACATACGGGAAAATAAAAAAGAAGCTCCAGAGGAACAACAGCGTACCGAAATACAAAGGATGGCGTACGTAGCGGTTCAATCCGCTCAATTCCAGGTCAGCTGGCGGTTGTTCTTTATAAAATACGCTGATGCCACTAAGTGAGAAAAAATACTTTCTTATCAACAGGCCCATAATAATCAATCCCGCCACCAACGGAATACATAACAATAATTTTACCCAAACCGGGGCTGCGTATATCAGCTGGCTTTGCAGGTAAACCTGGTACACCAGAATGGCAATAAGGGTAACCGCCGCAAATACCGAATAGGAAAAGGAATAATATTTATACTGTGGGCCCAGCCGCTGTTGCATCAGGCGTTTCCACCAGTTTGCCGCCAGCACACTATGTAAAATGCCAAAAAGCACCCAGAGCAGCACAAGGATAATATGACTTATTATAAAC
>JAJKIL010000394.1 GCA_021154515.1 Niastella sp.
GTTTCGCGCATGTGGGAGAACCCGCAGCGGCAGGCAGATGCTTTAAAAGTAATTCCCTTTACCGAAGAAATGAACCGCGAAATGCTGACCGTGCATGGACTGGCCACCGGTGATTATTCCATTACTATCGATGGCAAGCCCATTGGTAACTGGACGGGCGAACAACTGGGCGCCGGCATCAACCTGGCGCTGGTGAACACCACGCCGCAATACGATCAGGCTATGACGGTATTGTTGTTGAATGAAGAACGCATGGCGCTGGAATCGAAGCTGCGCGCCTATTACTGGTTACAGTTCAATTATCTGAAAGAGATCGGCCTGCCATTCAATGATAACAAGGTAGCAATGGATTCCGTAGCGGCCCGGGCAACGCGGGACTGGGCGGTTGCCTCAAAGCGGGATAACTACCGGGCAGCGCGGTATGCAGCGGTGCGCGCCAGCTGGCAGCGGCAGATAGATGCATTGGTAAATGAAATGTATACCCTCAATCAACCAAAAAAGCATACCATCCGGATCATAAAAGCCGGCTAAAAGAAGATCCGTTCGCCCACATTGCCGTGTTTGTGGCGGAAGTCTTTTGGCGTTAGTCCTTTTTGACGTTTAAAGGTGCGGTTGAAATTGGAGATATTGGTAAAACCGCAGGCGGCGGCAATGTCAGCAATGGAATCTTTGGTATCTATCAGCAGGCGGGCGGCATGACCCAGGCGGATGTCGTTCAGGAAATCGACAAAATTTACGCCCGTTTTTGTTTTAAAGAAACGGCTGAAAGCAGTCTCGGCCATGTTAACCAGCGTGGCCGCTTCTGCCAGCCTCACCGGGCGGTTAAAGTTAGCGTTCATGAACTCGATCAGTTTTTCCATGCGTACGCTGTCCATATAAATATAATCGGCATTGTAGATCTTCCCTCCCGATAAATAACGCGCGTCCGGAGCGATGGCCAATTCGTTCAGGATGATCATCAGCTCCACCAGCGAATCAAAACCCGTTTTATGTTCCAGTGCTTTGATGCGCGGCGCCACGCGTTGTATCGTTTCTTTTGAGAACAAGATGCCTTTGATGGATTGTTCAAACAGGTCGCGGATGGAACCAAGCTGCGTTCTTTTCAGCATGGTTTCATGAAACAGGTCGCGGTGAAATTGAATGGTGACCTCGAAGATCTGAGCGCTCTGGCATTTGTGGGTGAACCAGGCGTGCGGAATATTAGGGCCCACCAGCACCAGCTCCAGGTCATCGATCTCCTCCATACTATCGCCCACCACCCGTTTAACCCCTTTGGCATTTTCAATAAAGTTCAATTCATATTCCTCATGAAAATGCAGGGGGAAATCGAATTCCGTTTTGTACCTGGCAAACAACGAGAAGCAGTCCGACTTGGTCAAAGGGGGCGCTTCTTTGAGAATTGATCTGGACATGGTACTAAGTTAATATTATTTTTTAACCTGCATAAGAGGCCCTGCACGAATATGGTCCGAATCGACGCGCTTTTATGCAAAAACTGCACGGTTATAAAATTAAGTTGGTGGTACTGATTTTTTATTTAACTTGAATCATATTCGTTTTTGACCATAACAACCAAACCTTTTTCTTATGTCGATAACCTTAACTAACTACAAACCTCCCCACGTTCCTCTTACCAATACATTTCTTCTCGAAAGAATTTAGCGATTGTAACATATTATAAGTTAGTAAACCAAAACGGGGTGCTAAAACTGCTGACCATATCAGTCATAGGCTGGTGCATGTCTGCTGGTTCAATTGCTTATGCCAATAACATCCGGCATTTGAATGGGCGGAATGAACAAAAGATTGCCTGCGATACCTTTCCTGCACGCGAACGCTTGCGAGCCGTTGGAATATCAGGTGTAAGTAACCGGTATGATGTATTTTATATTGGTATACCTGAAACGAACGGAGCCAGTGAGAATGTAACAGTAGCACAACAACCGGTTGAAAACAGACGCGTACCATTACTTAAGATCACTGGTAATATATTATATGATGTCAATTACCGGTCGCGTATAGATACGCCTTACGCCGAAAAAAACATGTATCAACATACGGTTCAAACAAGACTCGATCTGGTGTATAAAGAACGGTATCCCTTTAAATTATATGTTACCACCCGTTTCAGCAATTCTTCCTTATTCAGAAAGTATACGGATCTTAATTTTCAATTCAATCAATCGGAATTTAAACGGAATATAAAAGAAAGGCTGTGGAATTCGGTTCAATCGTACCTGGCTTCCAAATCGGGCAAATTGGATTCGCTGAAGCGGTTGATAGAGACAAAGAAAAAAACGATTGGTAACCTCAGTCAATCCTTACAGGCGCCCGATGTTACCCAGAAGATGGTGGAAGAGAGGGAAAAAGAACTGTTGAGCAAGCGTTCCGGAACAGGCTCACACAACCAACATTTGCCTGTAGATAAAGTAGATAGTTTAAAGGAAAGAGTAAGCGATGTAAAGGATAAAATAATTGAGGAAGCAGGAAAAATAGATCAGTATAAAGACAGTATTACTGCTAAAAAACAACAACTCGATAGCCTGCGTACTGAATTGGAGGCTATTGAGAATCTGTACCGGAAATTAAAGCTGAATGATGAACTTAATCTGGCTGCAGTAAAAAAGCAAATAGAGAGTGGAAATGATCTGACGGCGCTGGCAGCACATTTACAGCAATTAAATGTTCCCGATACTGTATTGCCAAAAGGCTATAAAACATTGTCGAGTTTACAAACGCTGAGCATTGGCAGAAGTACGGCCGATTATACCGAGCTGTCTGTAAGAAATGTGAGTATTACCGGGTTACAGGTAGAATTCAATCCCCGCTATTATTATGCCCTGGCAGTTGGTAAAGTTGATTACCGTTTCCGGGATTATATTGTTCCCAATGGCGTGCGCTCAAATCAGTATGTAGCATTGGCCCGGTTTGGAAAGGGAATGAAAAATGGCAATCACCTCTATCTGACTTATTACACCGGAAAACGCCAGTTTTTTAACGCGTCCATTGCATCACAGGCAGGCGGTAGCATCCCCGAATATAAACTGGCCGGTGTTACGCTGGAAGGGCAATACCGCCTCAACAAAAATATTACGCTGATTGGCGAAGTGGCCAAATCCACTATGCCGTATTACAGTGTAGACAGTTTACAGCGAAAGAGCTGGATGAATGCCGTTTCCAATTTTAATGAGCGAAGTAACGAAGCCGTTGCATTTAATTTGCTTTCTTACTTTCCTAAAACCCGTACCCGCTTTACCGGTAATCTTCGGTATACAGGCGCCAATTTTCAATCGTTCAGCTCCTTTACAACCGGGGCTTCGCAATTAAAATGGCTGGGCAGGCTGGAGCAACCGCTGTTTAAAAAGCAGTTGACCTTTGTAACCTCTCTTCAGCAAAACGATTATAACAATCCATTTTTAGCAACTACCTATAAAAGTTCTTCTTTACTGGCAAGTATACAGGCAACCGCGCGCATAAAAAAATGGCCGGTACTTTCTGCAGGATATTATCCTTCTTACCAGCTTATCAAAACGGGCGATGATCAATACACCGAAACAAGATATTATATAATGACGGGCAGTGCCGGGTATTATTATAATATTAAAGAAACCCAGTTAAGCACCTATGCAGTATATAGCCGGTTTTATAACGAAATGTCCGACTCAGGTTTTGTGTATTACAATTCAAAGAATCTTTTACTCAGCCAGAACGCTGCATTCGGCCGGTTCTCATTAATGCTCAATGCGTCGCTGAGCACCAGCACCGAGTACGATATGTATACCCTGGAGAATAATGTACAGGTGGCTGTTAGCAAGATTGTCTCTGTGGGCGCAGGCGCCAAAATGATCCGGTATAGTTTGTTACCGGAAAAGCAATGGGGATACAATGCCAGCCTTACCCTGAGAATTCCGCGGTTGGGTGATATTCAACTGATGATCGATAAAGGTTTTTTGCCGGGCTTGAACAGGCAACTCACGGAAAATAGGGTAGGGAGACTTACTTATTATAAAACTTTTTAAACAGGAGCATATGTACAGGCGATTATTATCTGTAATGTTATTCGTGCTGTTAGCCCTTGCAGGCAATGCGCAGGTGTCGGTCTCCGTGCAGGAACCGCCCGCAGGCATCGTACAGAAAAAACAGTTATGGAATCTCTCGTTGATTTATTCCGGTAACAATCCGGTCAGTGTGATGATCGGGCTCACACTGGTAGACCTGGCAGACAACCAACCTGTCCTTACGGCCTATACCCGGCCTGTTACGCTCGTCAAAGGAGTAAAACAGCTCAAAGCAGCCGATATTGAACCGATAGACTACCAGTATTTTTCACCGGCATTCGGCAGGTTGGGTGATGCCTTGCTGCCGATTGGAAATTTCCAGGCCTGTTACACGGTTTATACAGATGCCAAAATAGAAAACCAGGTTTTATCTGAAAACTGCATTCCCATTGAGGTACAGCCGCTGAGTCCGCCTCAGCTTACCATGCCAACAGACTCCGCCTTGATACAACAACCCTGGCCGCAATTCAGTTGGTTGCCGCCTGCACCGGTTACCTTGTTCAATGACCTGAATTATGATTTGCTGGTAACAGAAGTGAGAAGCGATCAAACAGCAGGGGCCGCCATTCAGGAAAATATGCCGGTTTATAACATGCGCCGGTTAACCACATTAATAAATAATTATCCATCTTCTGCAAAGCGGCTCGATACGGGAAAGGTATATGCCTGGCGGGTGATTGCAAAAAATGGCGAAAACTATGCCGCCCAAAGCGATGTATGGACGTTCAGGGTTACGCAGGAACAACCGGAAAAGCCTGCCCGCTTCAGTGGCGCCTATATAGAAGTAAAACAGGGAAGTGATTATACGGCTACGGTTACTGTGTCTGATAATATGTTTGGCGTAAAGTTCTATTCCTACGAAAAAGGCCATGAATCGGTGATCCGGTTTATGGATGAGAAGGGAGAAGTGATCAAAGATATAAAGAAAACGATTGACTATGGTAACAACCTGATGGTGTTCAAACTCGATCAGGCATTCAAAAAAGACGTTACCTATTTTATAGATATCACCGATCTGCAGATGTCGCACTACCGCGCATCATTCAGAATGGCAAACTAAAATACAAACCAGTTTTATACAGCTATATGATTTCACAATTAGCCAGTCAACACTGCAAAAAGATCGCCGGATTCTTTGGGTTTATCTTTCTGGTATCAATTGTATTGCCGGGGCGGGCAGCCTTTGCACCCGCTTATTCATGGAAGTATGGTGCTACCGGCAGTTACAATCCGCGCCCTGTTCCTGCTTTTGTTTCCAGGCCTGAAATTACCAGGACTGTTTCCAAAAAAACGGAAACAAAGAAGACTGCCAACCGGCCAAAGCAGCGCAATTTTATCGGTGGTCCCAGCCAGCCGGAAATGTCATCTTTCCGGTCGGTAAGCGCCGATAAGCTGGTGAATTTGTTTACCGGTGATTTCAGTTACAACATTCCATTGCTGGATGTAGGTGGTTACCCGGTTAATATTTATTACGATGGCGGGGTATCAGCTGAACAGGAAGCCAGTTGGGTGGGGTTGGGCTGGAACATCAACCCCGGTAATGTGAACCGGAATATGCGGGGTATCCCGGATGATTTTAACGGGACCGAAGTACTCGAGCAAACGCAAAAAATGAAAGCCAATAAAACCTGGGGACTTGGTATCGGCGGTGATGCGGAATGGTTAGGAATCAAGGTGCCGGTAACGCTTGAACTGGGCGTTGCATTTAATAACTACCTGGGGCCCTCGCTCAATGCGGGTATCCGGGGAAGTGTATCCTTATTCAATGTAGCGATGTTCGGGGGTAGCGAAAAGTTTGCTGCCAACCTGGGCGCCACGTTGAACTATGGCATGGAGGTAAACTCAAGATCCGGTACTTCATTTTCCGGTAAAGTGTCGTTGGGTGCCGGTGCGGCATACAATGCGAACAAACTGTCTTTCGGCGGGGGGCTGGGAACCGACTACAATTCGCGTACGGGAATAAAAGCGTTGCAGCTCAGTGAACAGGTGCACCTCAGCAACGACCAGGTACGCAATAACCTCATCTCGATGGCCTACCTGTCAAAAGGAGTAGGCGGTAAGTTCTCCACCACCATCAGTTTTGTGAAACCATCTTATTGTCCTTTCATTCGTCCACCCATGACCAATACAGCCTGGTCGGGGCGGGTGCAGATTGGCGCCGGATCCTATGGACTTGCCTTTGATGTGGAAGCGGAAGTGTACGGACAGAAATCAGAAATCGCATCAGCCGATACCCTGCAGAAAAAACCGATGGTGGGTTATCTGTATTATCAGAATGCGGTTAACAAACCAAATTATGTAATGGATTTTACCCGCTTTAACGATCGCGAGGTAACGCCCAATACGCCTGTTATTTCCGTACCGCAATATACATACGATGTTTTTTCCATTCAGGGGGAAGGTACCGGCGGAAACATCAGGGCGTACCGGAATGACCTGGGGTATGTAAGAGATAATAGCACACTATCAAAAGATAAAAACTTCAGTATTGGCGGTGATATAGATGCGCCGGGGCACTACGGCGCCAATTTGAATACAATAAAAACGCCCTCCATTATTGGCGAATGGAACAATGGGAACAGGCTTCGTAACACGATTGGGTTTACCCAGCCGGATGCCACCTTTGAGAATGTTTATTTCCGCAATCCCGGTGAAGCCTGCGTTATCAATCCTGCCCGGTTTGCGCAAATAGGCGGTACCAACCTGGTGCGGTACAAATTAAGTGGTTCGGGTCAGTCACCTGCGGTTGAACCTTTATTACAGACCTTTGACGCCGCCGGCAGGCTGCAGTCAACTGTCGTAGACCTGCGGCAGCAATCTGTCATCAGGGAACGTAACAAACGTACACAAGTGATCAGTTTCCTCACGGCAGCAGAAGCAACGGAGGTGGGTCTTGATAAAACAATAAAAAGCTACAACTACCAAACCTTTCTCGATGCGGTTACGGATACCTTGCTCTATGAACCCATTCAACGGGTAGGTGGATACCGAAAACCGAACCATATCTCCCAGATCAATGTAACGGAAAGCAATGGTAAAAGATATGTGTACGGTGTGCCGGTATACAATGTGATGCAAAAAGATTTTACATTTTCCGTCAGCAATTCATATACAGAAATTCCCGATCAGGTAAGTGTAAACGCAGGCGAGGCTACTGCCACTTCCTCCTTGCTGAATGATAATTCAAGCCGGGATGGGTACGTGCAAATAACAAAAACCCCTGCTTATGCGCATTCGTTTTTGTTGTCGGGTATCCTGTCGCCCGATTACGTAGACCTATCAGGCAACGGCATTACCGAAGATGACCTGGGCGATGCCGTTAAATTCAATTATTCAAGGATCAGGGAAGGAAGCGATACGGTGTATAGATGGCATAGGCTACAGGGAACAAATAAGATGGCCCATTTCAATGCTGGCCTGCGGTCAGAGATAAAAGACGATAAGGCGATGTTCACGCACGGAGAGCGGGAGTCGTGGTACCTGCAATCGGTAGAGTCAAAAACGATGATCGCCCTGTTTTACGTCTCGAATCGGATGGATGCCAAAGGCGCTGCCGATGAACTGGGCGGCATGAACAGCAGTAATGTAATAAAGAAGCTGGATAGTATTGCCCTGTACAATAAAGCCGATCTGAAGTCGAACGGGCTGGCAAAAGCAAAGGCCATCAAAACAGTTCACCTTGATTATAGCTACCAGCTTTGCAGGAATGCACCAGATAATACATCGGGTGTTACAGGCAATAATGGCAAGCTCACGCTGCAAAGCATTTATTTTACCTATAACGGTAAAACAAGAGCATTCAAAAACAGGTACAGCTTTTCCTACTCTTCAACCGGAATGGATAATGCAACCGATAATCCGGATTATACAACGAATGCTGCCGACCGCTGGGGTACTTACAAACCCGCCAGCCTGAATCCTGGTGGTTTGAAGAACAGCGACTATCCCTACAGTATTCAACCTGCGGGCAGCAACACCACTATCAATAACAATGCAGCAGTCTGGATGCTGAAGAAAGTGGTACTGCCTTCTGGTGGACAAATTGAAGTGAATTATGAAAGTGACGATTACGCCTATGTGCAGAATAAAAGGGCGGCTATAATGATGCCGGTGGCGGGATTTGGCCCCACTAACTCATTCGGCGCCGCGGGCAACCATTTGTATCCGGTTGTGTATACAGCATCCACAGAAAATGATTATGTTTTCATGTCGGTGCCTGAAGGGTGCAGTAATGCCACGGATGTGTACAAAAAATATTTACAGGGACTTACCCAACTCGCGTTTAAAATATGGGTACGAATGCCTAAAGGGCCTGAGTATATCCCCTGTTACGCTAGCTTTGGTTCAACTCCCGATGTTGATTATGGCGTAGACGCGAATAACAACAAGATCATTTGGGTAAAAATGAAGCGGCTGGGTGGTAAAAGCCCACTGTCGATGACAACGCTCGAATACTTGCGGCAGCAGTTGCCGGGACAGGCGTTCGAAGGATACGACGTGTCGGGAGAACCGCCATTGAAACAGGTAGGGGATATGTTGGTGGGCATGATAAAAAGCTTACGCGATGCGTTTACTGATCCGGTAAATGCTTTCCGGAAAGATGGGAAAGCCTTGCTCACCGATCTTTCTAAATGTTATGTGCGGTTGGATGATCCCGATGGACATAAATACGGCGGCGGGTACCGCGTACGATCAGTGGTGCTCAGGAACAACTGGGATTCCATGACCCGGCAGTACGGCGCAAAATATGGACAACAGTATGACTATACTACTACTGAAAACTTTGGCGGTGCAGTTCGTACTATCAGCAGCGGCGTGGCTTCTTATGAACCTTCAATAGGTAATGAAGAAAATCCCTGTCAATCCATTCTACAGGTAGAAGATGATTTGCCCCTGGGCCCAACTTCTTATGGCGCAGTGGAAATGCCTGTGCTCGATGGCTTCTTTCCTTCACCGGTAGTAGGGTATAGCAAAGTGACGGTTACTTCCCTTAAAACAAATACCGATGCGGCAAAAAAATCAAGATCGGGTGTGGGCAGACAGGTGACGGAATATTATACGGCAAAAGATTTCCCGGTATATTATAATTATACGGCTTTTGATGCCACCAGTGTAAAAGAATTTCACCAGGCATCCACCAGCAATTTCTTTAACAAATACGGGTATGATTTCAAAGCGCAATCACAGG
This sequence comes from Niastella sp., assembly GCA_021154515.1. Lineage (GTDB taxonomy): Bacteria > Bacteroidota > Bacteroidia > Chitinophagales > Chitinophagaceae > Niastella. Next base: position 9,247 of record JAJKIL010000394.1, read on the forward strand.
GCTTTCTGGTAGCCACCAACGATATGCATGGTAAAATGAGATCGCAATCCTCCTATGCAGAAAACGATACCACCACGCGGATAAGCTATACCGAAAACTTTTACCGCAATACAGGCGTCAATGGATTGAACGATCAGTTCACCTTCATCAGTAAGGATAACAGCGGCACTGCCTATACAGGTAATCTGGGTGTAGATGTTGAACTTATGACAGATGCCCGCGAGTTTTCGGTAAAAGGCTCCAGCCGGGAATA
>JAJKIL010000395.1 GCA_021154515.1 Niastella sp.
ATTACAGTCCCTGGAAGAAGTAATACATCGTCCAAATACTCTTTCCAGTTCACCCATAATGGCAGCCTTTTGTTCTGTGTCGAATTCAACTCTACGCATAGTTAACAATGGTTCAGTGGGTTAACATTCGAGTGTCTCAATCTTTTCCATAGTTACAAGCAATCGGAAAGAAAGATCCTTTTCACAGACATGCAGCATTGTCGCCCTGGCTACATACATTGACATCCAAAAGCAGATTGAATTCGGGTATCTGCTAATAGATTTTCCCAGGAAAATTGGACAGGCATATATGGATATTCAGAAGTAAGTGGGTGCCAGGGTAGGTATCAGTAAAACAAAGTGAGTGGTTGATCAAAAAAGATAAATAGATTATTGTCTAATATAAATAAAAAAACAAGAATTCAAGATGTTCAATTTTGTTCAGAAAGAAGAAATTGGTCAATTTCCAAATTAATTCACTGAAATACTTGTGATTGTGCTATAAACTTCACTATTTTGATATAGTAAAACAAATGTTTATATGATGCCGTTAGCCGTGATCATTGCGCAGCATGATACTGTTCATCGGTTACTTTTTCCATCCAGTCAACTACTTTGCCATTAAGATTTTCCTGGATCGCAACGTGTGTCATGCCATTGGTGGCTGTAGCACCATGCCAATGCTTTTCATTTGCCTCAAACCAAACAACATCACCAGGATGCACTTCCTCAATGGGGCCTCCCTCTTTTTGCACCCAGCCACAACCAGCTGTAATGAGTAAAGTTTGTCCAAGTGGATGCGTGTGCCAGGCAGTTCTTGCACCAGGTTCGAAAGTAACGTGGGCCGCAGCGCTACGTCTAGCATCGTTAGGGTCAAACAGCGGATCTATCCGTACTGCTCCTGTGAACCAGTCATCGGGCCCTTTAACAGAAGACTTTGAACCTATTCTGGTTATTACCATATTCTTTCTTTTTTGGGCAAAGGTATTCTTATAATTACCCCTTTTGAGTAAAGATATTCAAAGCGTTCATTAAGAATTTCAAACAGCTTGTGTTCGTAATGTAGTGGGGTTCGTCCCGGTCAGCCGCTTAAAAAAGTTATTGAAGTAGGTAGGATATTCAAAGCCAAGCGCATAAGCAATCTCGGCAATTGTCCAGTTGGTGTGTTGGAGCAGGGCCCTTGCTTCGGTTATAATTCTTCCTGATATGTGGGTGGTTGTTGATTTGCCTGTTACTTCTTTAACAGAGCGGTTGAGGTGGTTAATATGAATGCCTAACTGTTTTGCATAGTCCTGAGCCGTTTTTAATTGAAGGGGGGAGTCGCTGCTTTCAATAGGGAATTGCCTTTCCATGGTTTCCAGGAATACGGAGGTAATACGGGATGCAGCATTTTTTTGAGAGGAAAAATTTTCAGATGGCTGCAATTTCAAGGCTTCATGAATAATCAGATTGATGTAATTGCGAATGAGGTCATCTTTATAGGTATAATCGGTCTTTTGCTCATCGATCATTTTCCGGAAGATGGTATTCAAAAACTCCCGTTGCGTTTCCGAGATGTTTAAGATGGGGGTGCCACCTATTTTAAAGAAAGGAGATTGTTGCAGGCTTTCCGAGCGGTCAGACAGCTTTAAAAACGCTTCTGAGAACAGGCAGGTGTAGCCTACATAGCTTGTTGACAGCGTTTCCCAGGAGTAGGGGATATGCGGATTGCCAAAGAACAGAACGGTACCGGCTGTCTCAAAACTTCGGTCGGCATAATGAACGATACTTTTGCCTGTTGTCAGGCAAATTTTATAAAAATCCTTTCTGCTATAAATACGGGTTGCATTGCTATCCGCTTCAATTTGGAAAACATTAACCCCCTTTAACTTAAGTTCATTATTGAACTCCGAAACAGAGCGCTCCTTTTTCTTTTCCATTACCCTAAGATAAGAAAATCAAATAAAAGCAATGGAATATAACTATATTTAAATATAGAGATAAAAGCTTCGGATTTATAAGAATGTGGTTATTTACTACAAAACCTTATTAGTTAAGAGGAAGAAAAATCTATTCATAAAAGGTCCATTAAATTGATTGGGAACGAAATATTCCAGAAATGGCTTCCACGACGATTTTTTATCAAAGTTTGATACAATTGAGGCACGTTCATCCAATTCTTTAATGTATGGCATTATCTTCTTTTTGTATAAATCCATAATGATCGAAATGTTTTTTACTTCCATTCCGGAATTGTCATTGAGATCATAAGAAAATAGCTTATCAAGATATTCTTCCGATTCCCCCATAGAAGATAAAATGCCAAACAACGTTTGTACAATATGCGAATGATAATCAAAGCTGATCTTCTTTAGCTCAATACCTACGCCTATTTGTTTAAATATTATACCCATTCCTATGGCGAACATCTTCTCTGCAGTATCTGCTTTATTAACAGTTAATACAATAATTAATTCCTGGGTTTGGCAAACCCAATTGTTGACAGATATTTTTTTATAACCTAATTGGATGAATGATTTTTCCAGCGGTTGTAATAATTTTTCGAAATCCATTGTTATAAGATTTAAATGGTATGAATAAAAGTTAGCTTAGTTATTCGATATATTTTCATCGAACCAACCATTTGCTAAATGTCCGAATTCTTCTGATAATGCCTCATTAGCTTTCTGCTCGTTCAAATACCACTCACCATCGATCACCCTATTGCATTCATCCAGAAAATCGATCCAGATGCTGGTTGAATTGGATAGTTGTGTCCTGCGAATTTTGTGCAATTCCTCAAATATGAGCCCATCGGGATCTAAAGGTCCATACTTTTCTACCCACCTGTTAATACTATACGATATGGAGGCAGGATCGACAATTAGTGTCTTTATGGTAAATTTTGACGTTTTAAATATTTGAAGAGAATGAAAGAATTCTTCAAATGCTTTTTCGTCATTGTCTGCATTTCTTTTCTGTATGAGTGCAGCCCAGTTGAGAGAGGTATCAACGTCTCCACTCAGATGACCTTTTAGCCAATTGTCGAAATATTCAAAATTGGGCGAATTTTGGATTTCCAATTGATCGGGGTATGCAGATGCTGTAAACCCTTTGATAAAAAAATACAATGAACTAAATGTATAATCGGCACCCAGGATCCTTTCTTTTTCCTGTTCCAAAAGATAAAGGATGCGATACAGGTTTCTAAAGTCGTTTATTTTAAATTTTTGCTCCATGGAATTAATAATTTAACGATCAATTATTCTTGAATTGTTATACCTGAGAGAATTTGCAGGCCTATCTGCTGCCTGATTAACTGGAGGCAGCTTTCTACTTTTTTATATAAGTAGAGCTTTTTCCAATACACTTCCTCTTCAAAGTTTTCGATTAGCCATGCAGCGTTATTCCATTTTTCAAAGGAGGATATGATTTTACGTTTGAACAAGTCAATTATTGCAGGAAGGTTCTCCTTAATGTCTGTCGCTGTTGTTTCGTAACGATCATGGCGAAAAAGATTGTCGAGGTACGCTGCAGATTCACCTGAATTCAATAAAAGTTGATACCATGTTGACTCAATTATTGCATCAATACATTCATCCTTTTTCCAGACATCAGGGTCTGCTGTTTGAGTGAAAGCAATAGCAAAAATTATATCGAAACGCGCCGGTTTTTCGCGCCTTACGACATTCGACATAATTATAAAACCCTTCATGGGAAGCGTAAAGCTGTATTCATCGATTTTTATATAACCTAGTTTCTCCATTTCCGGGGTCAATAAGCTAATCAGTTCAAGGTGTTCCATTTAAGTAAGATTTTAAGGATTACTACAAATAGCAAAAGCCGCTAAATAGCGGCCTTAACCCTTATATATACAAGTTATGCCATTCTACTAATCAATACTTTATTTCTAAAAATATTGATCATGCTCATGTGAGTACAAAAATGTACCGGGGTCGGTTCAAATTCGCCTCTTTTCATAACTCATTGATTTTGCCAGCCACGGAGTATCTACGGCTGTGGTACGGCTGTGGTACGGCTGATCCTGCCTGCATCTACGGTTATGGTACGGCTGATCCTGCCTGGATCTACGGTTGATCCTGCCTGCATCTACGGCTATGGTACGGAAGTGGTACGGCTGATCCTGCCTGCGTTTACGGCTATGCCAGCGTTGGGTGTGGCTGTTCTTACCAGTATTCTCCTGTTGTGTAGTTGATAATTCTTTTTGGCAAATAGAATAAGAGCGCTAAAAGCGACTACACCGCAAAAGACGCCAAAACGATACAAAACGCGCAAAACGCTCATTTCGCTCAAAAACGAGCAAAATGAGCATGACGTTTTTCAGACCTGTCTAACATTGTATCGCAATTGCAAACAACATCATGATGGAGGCTTAAACGGGATGTGCCTTTTAAACAGACCGGATTATTTTTTACCAGTTAAATTTTTTAATCATGGCTAAACAAGATGGCTTTGTAAAACTTAAAGGAAACCTTGATGACATCAGCTTTTATCGCACCAAGGATGGCTACATGGCCCGCAAGACAGTAAGATTAGATCCGAAACGACTGGAAAGGGACCCTGCGTTTGCCCGTACGCGGGAAGCGATGGGCAATTTCAAAAAAGGGGCTTCCGGTGGTAAACTGTTACGCAACGCGTTGAATAAATTACTTAAAAAGGCCTCTGACAAAAGAATGTCAAATCGCCTTTTTAGTAAAATGATTGCGGTAATAAATGCAGATGCTACCAACAAACGCGGGCTTAAGAACATCATTGACGGGGAAACGGAATTGCTGAAGGATTTTGAGTTTAATCTCAATGCACCGATCACTCAGTCCTTTACTGTGAAATATGATGCTTCTATCGATCGCGTTACCGGCGCTTTGCTGGTGAAGATACCCTCTTTTATAACAGAGGAAGTAGTGAAGGCTCCTTTTGAAGCCACTCATTACCAGGTTCACATTGCGGGTTTGGAACTGGATTTTGAAAATGGTACTTATGTTTCAGAATTCAAGGATTCGGAGCCTTTTTCTTTGAAAGCGACCGCTGTGAACGCTTTTGACCTGGCGGTTAATTTACCTGCCAACAGCAAGCATCCTTTGTTCCTGGCATTGGGAGTTACTTTTTGGGTGGAAGATCTCGGTGAGCTGTTCCCAATAAAGAATGGCGCTTATAACGCCCTTGCGATGGTACAGGTAAGCGGTGTATAGTGAGCTCAATTGCTGAAAATTTAAAAGAGGCAGCATGAATGATTCATTGATAACTCCAGCCTCAAAGGCCGGGACAGCCGGCGGGATAGTTATTATTTTATTGGTGAATATCAATTCCGGTGAGATACTAAAAACCATATTACTGTCGGCCGTAGGCGCCGCGGTAAGCTTTACGGTATCAATAACCCTGAAATGGATAATTCACCGGTTTAAAAAAACTAACCGATAAGCTCCCGGGAATTGAAAATCGGTCCTGCCTGCTACCTGCCGGGCAGGACCTCTTTAAAAATCCTTCAATATTTTTTTATGGAACTGAAATTAATACGGGCCTTGTTCCCCAATAGCACAATGGCGCAATTGTACAAAAACGGTAAAATGCTTTGTATGTATATAGGTATGAATAACCAGGCAGGAACACCTGTTGAGGGTTTGCCAGATGGCAGGTATTCATTGCGAAAACCAGGTGAAGGCAGGGAAGACTGGGACCTTCAGATCACAAGTGACAGCGTTCGAAAGCCGGTGCTGATGAAATTTGGTGATTCAATTAAAACGGAAACGGTATCGTATGATGACGATATGCCCCTGTACTTGTCATGGGGAAGGGGACAAGAGATGACAAAAAAAGCAATAGAAAATATCGGGGCTATCACAGCTGCTATCGCGAAAGGAGAAAAAGTATTTATTACTATAGAATCGGAGTTCGTGGGGTTATTCAAAACATAATAATTGAAAATTCTTTGTTGGTCATAGTTGATGGTTAATAGTGGTTAATGATGGTTATTGCTCAAGGGTAGCAAAAGAACCCTCCGGTTTAGCCGGAGGGTTTCTTTGTGTGCGCCATGCATGATGATAAACTAGACGGTTAAAGTCCGTTATGGGGGTATGTAATCGCCAACCATTAGCCAAGAGCAAGGGTGTCCACTGGGAAGTGGAATCTGAAGGAAGCTGGCGGCAAAGTTCCGGCCCGAGGAACACGAACACTATCAGGCAGATGCTGTGAGGACG
>JAJKIL010000396.1 GCA_021154515.1 Niastella sp.
GAAGTATGGCAAAGCTGGCAACACCATAGCCGGTTTTCTAAAACCGACCTGCAGGACTGCCTGCGAGGCATCAATGCTTCGCAACAGGAAGCGCATGATTTTTTGAAAACGGCCAACTGGCTTATTGTAACGCTGGGCACTTCTTTCTCGTACCGGTTAACGGAGCAGGTGCCGGTTTCTTTCAGGCGGGGCGCTGTTCGTGGAGGAGTGGCCAACAACCATCGCACTCCCGCAAGCTGGTTTAATAAACACCTGCTTACGATCGAGGAAACCACTACCATGCTCGACAACTGTCTGCACCAGTTGTTCCAGTTCAACCCCAACATTAAAGTGATCTTTACGGTGAGCCCCGTGCGTCACATCCGGGATGGGGTTATTGACAATAACCGCAGCAAGGCAAGGTTGATTGAAGTGGTGCATCACCTCGTTAATAAATTCGATAAGCTGTATTATTTCCCGGCATACGAGCTGGTGATTGATGTATTACGCGATTATCGTTTTTACGACATCGATATGGTGCATCCGAATTACCAGGCTACCTCATTTGTGCTGGACAAATTCATGCGGCATTTTGTTGATGAAAAAGCGCAACAACTGGCGGAAGAAATAAAGAAGATCGTAATAGCCCGCAAACACAAACCTTTTCAGCCATCTACCGAAGCGCATAAGAAGTTTTTAAAAGCACACCTCGAGAAAGCGCAGGAGCTGCAAAGAAAATATCCGTTTTTGAATTTAGACGAAGATATTAGGTACTTTTTACAATAAGGTGAGCCACTCTGTAAGAGTGACCCACCTCATCAATATTCATCATTTAAAGCAAACGTATTCCGCCGGTACATCCACTGCCCACTGGTAAAATCCGGAAATTCCACCGTTTGATTACCCAGCTCAATACTTTTTTCGCTCAGGGGCGTAATGGCGCTCCAGGCGGCTGCATCATACACATCAAGCGGCGTGGCGGTTTTGCGTTTTATAGATTCAACAAACGCATGCAGCACAAAGAAATCCATGCCCCCATGACCAGCGCCTTCTGCCGAAGATCCATATTTCTTCCACAACGGATGATCGTATTGCTCGAGCCAGCTGTTGGCATCTTCCCAGGCATCATTGGTTTTGCTCAGGCCTTCAATATACAGGGAGTGATTCACATCCATCCAGATGCCGCGCGTTCCCTGCACCCGGAAGCCCAGCGAATAAGGACGGGGAAGATTGGTATCGTGTTGTAACAAAATGGTTTCACCGTTGGCGCAACTGATAGTGGTGGTAACAATATCACCCAGCTTGAATTGAACTTTTGCATTGGGGTGTTGTTCGCCCCCATTCTTTACAATGTATTCGTGCAGTCCGCGCGTTTTGGTGGCAAACGAAGAGAGCGATACAAACCGGTTGCCGCGGTTTATGTTGATCATTTCTGCTACGGGGCCAATGCCATGTGTAGGATACAGATCACCATTGCGATGAACAGAGTGTTCAGTACGCCAGCGGGCTTCAGAAAACCCTTTCTCGCCAAACTCCACCCCGCCGCCATAAGGTTGTTGACCGTTATTGAATTTAACATTACGCAGGTCGTGCTGATAGCCGCCCTGCAGGTGAATGAGTTCGCCAAACAAGCCCTGCCGAACCATATTAAGGACAGCCATAACATCGCGCCGGTAGCAAACATTTTCCAGCATCATCACCTGGGCATTGTGGTGTTCGGCTGCTTTCACCACATCCCAATGGTCCTGCATGGTGATGCCCAGTATTACTTCGGTTCCAACATATTTAATCCCGGCTTCCAGGCTGCCGATGATCATGGGCGCATGCCATTCCCAGGGAGTGGCAATAATAACGCCGTCGAGCTCTTTTAATTCCAGCAGTTTCTTCCAGGCATTGACATCACCCTTAAAAACCTTTGGCATGGGTTTGCCTGATTTTTGAATAATGCTATTGGCCATTTCGAGCATCCGGTCATCGATATCACAAATGGCCACTATGTTTACATCCTTACGCCGAAGCGCATTGCCAAGGTGCGCCTGCCCACGCATGCCAACGCCAATGATCCCTAATTTAACAACAGGGTCGGGGGCAGTAAACGCCTGTGCAGCTGGTAAAATGGCGAAACCGGCTGCGGCCAGTCCGGTATTTTTGACAAATGTTCTTCGGTTCATAGCCTTAATTTTACATGAAGTTTGGTGCTGCCAAAATACCAAATAAGCGAACATGAAAACCGCCGCTCAAAAACTTACGCAATCGAATGCTATCCTGAATTTTTATAAAAACCTGTCGCCTCAGCTCAAATTGGGGGCGGGGATAGGTATCATGAACCCTGTTTCCGATGCGGTAGCTCGGCAATTGGCGGAAACGTTCTACCATAAATATTACAACGATCAGCACCCGCGTACATTCATCTTCGGTATCAATCCCGGTCTGTTTGGCGCCGGGGTTACAGGCGTTCCTTTTACCGACCCTATTCGTTTAAAAGACATATGTGGTATAGATAGTGACTTGCCCAAAAAGGCGGAATTGTCGTCACTGTTTGTGTATGCGGTGATAGATGCCTATGGCGGGCCTGAAGCTTTTTACTACGATTTTTATATTACGGCGTTATCACCGCTGGGTTTTACAAAGAACGGCGTTAACCTGAATTATTACGACGACAAGGAGTTGCTCAAAGACAGCGAGCCTTTTATTTTACAGTGTATCCGGGAGCAATTAGAAACTATTGCCACTACCCGGGATGTATGTTATTGTTTAGGTGAAGGCACCAATTACAAGATCTTTCAAAAAATAAATGCCAGGCACCAGTTCTTTAAAGAGATCATTCCACTGCCGCATCCGAGGTGGGTAATGCAATATCGTAGGAAAAAGGTTGAGGATTATGTAAAGGTATATGTGGAGAAGTTGAAAGGTTGACAAGTTAACTTGTTAACACGTTAACTCGTCAACTGATCAACTGTATTAATTAATGCATCCTATCACCGCGTACTTCCAATTTCTGCATCAAATCCGCTTCGTAGACTAACCACTCCTGCCACCGTTTACGAACCGTAGGTTTATCTACATAAGTTTCTGCCAGCTCAATGAATAAATGATAATGGCCGGCTTCGCTTTCCATAAAACGGCGATAGAAATTACGCAGGTATTCATCATCGAGCCCTTCGCTCAGGCGTTTAAAGCGTTCGCAACTACGGGCCTCGATGAGGGCGAAAATCAATAGTTTATCGAGCAGACGTTGTTCGGGGCTTCCGTCTTTTTTTTGAAATACCTGCAGCTGGTTTACATATTCATCCTTACGTTGTTTCCCCAGTTTCAGGTTGCGTTTTTGCAGTTCTGCCAGCACCAGGCGGAAGTGCCCCCATTCTTCGGTAACAATAGGCGCAAGATCGGTCACCAGTTTTTCCAATTCGCTGTATCGCTGGATCAGCGAAATGCAACTGGTAGCTGCTTTTTGCTCGCAATAGGCATGGTCGGTGAGAATGTATTCCAGTGATAGTTCGGCCAGGTTCACCCAGCGTGGGTCGGTGGGCAGGTGCAGGCCTAATATATTCTTTGTTTCGTTGGTGGTGCTCATAAAGTGCCCAAAGTTAACACGTAAGTACGATATTTGCTTCGCCCGCCAAAGCCTTGGCGAAGGCGGGATTCGCCCGTCTTAGCTTTGGCGGAGTCAAACTTGAACCGGTAACACCGGCATATAAATTATGAACGACAATTTCCTACTAAAAAAGCTCAATGAGCGGCAGGAGCAGAATGCTTTCCGCCGGCTGCTGTTGCCCGAGGGTAAAACAGATCTTTGTTCGAACGATTACCTGGGTATTGTACGCAACCAGCTTATTGAAAAACAGCTGGACGCTGTTGCCCATCCGGTTTACCGGCATGGTTCAACCGGTTCGCGCCTGTTGGCTGGTAATTATGCGTTGGTAGAAGAAACCGAAAAAATGCTGGCCGCTTTTCATGATGCCGAAGCCGGTCTGATCTTCAATTCAGGCTACGATGCCAACCTGGGTTTATTGAGTTGTGTGCCCCAGCGCGGCGATACCATCATTTATGATTATTTAAGCCATGCGTCCCTGCGTGATGGCATCCGGTTGAGTTTTGCGCAGTCTTTTTCTTTCAAACATAACGACCTGGACGATCTGGAGAAAAGATTACAGGCCGCCACCGGTACCATCTTCGTGGTAACGGAATCTGTGTTTTCCATGGATGGTGATATGGCCCCCTTAACCGCCATCAGCGATCTGTGCCAACAATATGGCGCTCACCTGATCGTAGATGAAGCGCATGCTACCGGGGTAGTAGGCGAAAAAGGGGAGGGGTTGGTACAGCAGCTTAACCTGCAGACAGCCTGCTTTGCCCGTGTTCATACATTTGGTAAAGCGGTGGGTTGCCATGGCGCCATTGTGCTGGGCAGTGAGCAATTGCGCAATTACCTGATAAACTTTTGCCGGTCGTTTATCTACAGCACGTCCCTGCCCGAAGCGAGTGTGGCTGCTATCCGGTGTGCATATGAGTTATTCCCGGATATGAATGAAGAACGGGCCCATCTGCAACAATTGATCAGTACGTTTCAACAGGCAGCTATGCCCTGGGAAAAGCTGGTATCCGATACACCCATACAAATAGTTATTATTCCCGGCAATGATGCCGTGAAAAAGGTGGCCGGTGCATTACAAACAGCCGGACTCGATGTTCGGGCCATATTGTATCCTACGGTTCCTTCAGGTAAGGAACGATTGCGTATTGTATTACATGCGTTTAATACCGGGCAACAGGTTGAAGAAGTTATTAAGTTATTGAGTTGATAGTTTAACGTTCAAAGTTGAAAGTTTACTCTCTTTAAACTTTGAACTTAATACTTTGAACTCATTTCTTCATCTTCTCCTCTGGTAAATAATAAGTTTCATTAGGTCCAATTCCGGATACCTGCATCGTACATTCCTGGTTAAACCATTCAAAGTGCGGCTGGTCGGCCTTGATCACAACAAAACTGCCGGGACCATAAGCCACAGAAGGAGCGGTTGTATCGAATATCTTCTCCTGAACAATATGGGCAACGCCGCTTATTATAGTTATATACAGATCGGAATTATGTACATGCGGCATGCCTTTATAACCGGGCGGGAAAATGTAGCGTTCTGTAAAAAATCCAGGTTTGGTGCGTAGTCCAGCAAGATAAATGTTCTTTCTGCCGCTGGCCAGCAAAGTGTCTTTCACGGGTGGGAGTATCATTTTGGCGTGTTCACCTGTCCCCGTCATTGGGGGATTTGCAAGGTTCTGTACCGGGTGATTGGTACAGGACAGCCATGGAACCAGTAGCATTGCCATGGC
>JAJKIL010000397.1 GCA_021154515.1 Niastella sp.
CCCACCTACTTTACGCAGGCTGGGAACACTATAGCCCACATTCACCAACTCATCTGTAGCTGAGTTAAAACCATAGCCTATATCCTGTTCCTGGCTTTGTTGCTGGTAGCGTAAGCCCGCCAGTACTTCTACATCATGCACCAGGTTGAATGTCTTCTTATAATCAAGGCGGGTATCATTAAAGATCCCAAACAGGCGTTTGGTCTGGCTGCCCGAACGGCTATCGGCAATGGCTGCCTGCAGGGTGTCGTTGGAGATGCCTTTGCGGGGAACGAAAAAGTTTTCCCGCACTTTATCCTGGGTTAATCCAAATAACGACTGGATGGTGAAAGAGTTATTAATGATGTAACTGAAATTCAGCGAACCAAAGAAGCGATAGCTTTTATTTACCGCCAGTACGCGCTGTACAAGCGTTGCCGGATTACTCATGCCCAGTGTATCCACATCGGCCGGATTCGGTGATTCTACGCCGTCTTTATCAACTTCCTGTACCGGCAGAAAAGGTGATTTTACAAGGGCAACGTAAATGGGATTAAGCCTGCTGTTCAAACCCAGGTGTTGCGTATTCTGCTCCCCGTATGCAAATGATAAATTACTGTTTATAGTAAACTGCTTCGTTAAATTCAGATCGGCATTCAACCGGGTATTGTATCGGGCGAGGTCGGTATTTTTAACTACCCCATGGTTTTTTAAATAACCCATCGATAAGGCATAGCGGGCAATATTATCGCCGCCGGTCACCCGCAGGTATATATTTTGCGACAGTCCATTATTCCTGAAAATAGCGTTCTGCCAGTTGGTATTATAGTGATAGGGATAATATTGCGGGTTAGCGGCATCATCGGTCATGTAGGGTTGTTTACTCACCTGGTCTTCCGTTAATCCCTGCGATTGTAATATGTCTGACAGATAGGGCCTGTACTGGGCGGAATTCATTACCGGTATTTGTTTAGGCGCGAAGTTCACGCCTGTGTAAACACCCACATCGATCTTAGTGGCCAGTTCTTTTGCCTTGGCAGTTGTGATCATAATAACGCCATTGGCGCCTTTAGTGCCATACAGGGACGAGCCATCTTTAATCACCGTAATGTTGTCAATATCTTTTATATCAATAAGGTTCAGCGGGTTCGAATAGAAATTATTGATGATGGAACCGCCGAAGTCGGTGTTCTCATAGATCATTCCATCCACCACGATCAGTGGTTTGTTGGTAGCGTACAACGACGACATGCCGCGCATGAACAGGTTGCTGCCGATATTAGGCGTACCTGATCTGCGGATAATATTCAACCCATTGGCAGTACCCTGTAAGTAGTTCTCAGGTGTTTCCTGGTTGCGCGTCCAGGCCCCTTGTGTATTGGTTGAAACAAAGGCCGCCGTGATCCGGTTCCTGGGCAGTACCCCCTCAGGAGTAACTGCCTCATCGTAGTAAGAATCGAAATTCTCATCGTACAGTTGAACAGATACGGATGTGTTTCCCCGTAAGGGCGCTTCTTTTGACTGATAGCCCGGCGCCGACACCTGCAGGGTGCTTGCATACGACGGAACTTTTATGGTGAACCGGCCATTTTCATCGGAGATGGCGGCAGAAAAATCCGGTACGGAAATATTGATCCCGGGCAATGGCCTGCGGGTGGCGACATCCAGGATGATGCCGGTGGCTGTAACACCCATGGAATCGGCGCGCGTCGGCCTTTTGATAACAACTATCGTTGTATCCCCGATGGTAGCAGGCCGGGTGGTATCGCTGGTTACCTGCTGTGCCAACAATTGACCACACATCAAAGTTGCCAGTGCAGTAATGGAAACAGTTTTTGTAAAGGCAGTTGTGAGTTTCATGTATTGAATATGAGAACGCATAAATAAATTTTATTTAAGAACCGGTTCCAGCCTGATGTAATCGAGGAAGAGGGCGCTTTGATTCTGGTTGCTTGAACTGGGCGCTATATCTGCACTCACCAGGAATATATCGAGATTGCCAAAAGAAGATACCGGATAGTCACCCAGGTATTCCTCGTTGTAAACATTATAGGGCACGTTGCGGTAAGCGAACGTTTTATTATCCGACGTACCCATGGCCAGCCGTTGGTTCAGCGTATTGTTCCAGCGATTGTTGTACGTTGCCCAGTACACTCTGTAGGCAGTGGTGGGAACATTGAATAATCGGTATCGTACATGCCATTTATTTACGCCGTGGTTGTATGCATACAGGTCCCTGAATGTTTGGCCGTTATTGGGGTTATTAAGGGTGCGCAGGTAAATAGGGCTCCCCGATCCGTTGAGCGTACCAGAATAGTTCTCCCCCTGAACGATGAAGGGCGGGAATCGCTGGCGAAGTTCTACGTTCATGTAGTTCATTACATATACATAGCCATTGCTGGTTTTGTATTTGGCCTGTATGGCCGATTTATTGATAGGCACCCATACACCAAATTTCGTTAGCACCGAATCGGGCAACTGATCGGGTGCAAGGGCGCCTTCTATCGCCATATCCTTGGCGGTATAAATGCGCGCCAGGTTATAAGTTGTATCTGCAGACGATGTTCTGTAAAAAGTGTCGAGTTTGGCCCTTTCATTATTCCAGACGGTATTATTCATTATGAACACCGTATATTGTTTGGCTTCGTTACTGAGGTCATATACCGCATTGAGAAATACATTGCGAATAACGGTATCGGTGCCTTTCTGGTAAATGGGCGCGCCGGTTAAAGGATTGATGCCTGTTTGTATGGCATTGGTGGTGTCGCGCTCGGCCCTGACATAGTTTTTCAGAAATCTCGCCATGTTATTGCCGCCTGCCATTAAGGAGTCTATATAATCCCAACAGTTAGCTACCGGTGCGGCAGCAGCGGTGATGGTGTGTAAAACGCCATTGGTGGCCGGCCTGTCTTTGATACTGATGGGCGCCTCTTCAAACCAGGATGTTTTAACGATCGCATACTTTCCATCTATAAGCGGCAGGCGGGTGGTGTCGCTTTGTAACTGATCTGAATAATAAGATAAATGGGCAATGTGGTGCGCCACAAATTTTTTCAACCGGGCGTCATCGCCACTGAGGCTTGCATCTATTGTTTGCAACGCATCGTTGGTAGGGGCCCAAACCGTGAACGTTCTGTTTAATTGTAAGGTATCGGCATACCCTGTTTTTTGCAGGTAGCTGGTAAACTTGCTTAACGACTCATCAGCTGCAATCTTTTCGTACAGGTTCTGGGTGAGGTCGGCATTGTTTATTTTATTGTGATCTTCCCATTTACGGGTACAGGACATTTGTGTAGTAAACCAAAGGAACACCGCACAGGCAATTAGTTTGTTTTTTAGCATAACACGTATAGAATTTGATTACCGGTCCCGCGCCCCGGTATAACCGGGGATGGGAGATATGTTCAGGTAAAATGAATCAACTGTACTTTAATAAACTATAGAACCATCTGTGCCAAACTTAGGCTTGAACTGGTCCATATTCTCGGGAATAAAATGGATCATGTCTAACCAGCTGTCATAGTTGCTGCTTGATCCGTTCTCGGTACAAACGAACCTCATTTTATGACGGCCGGTGGTGGTGATCTCAATGGTGCCTAATAATTTGGAAGCCATATGGTCGGCAGTGCTGGCGCCTATGTAATAGCGTTTCCAGCCCTGGGCCTGCACTTCCGGTTCGCTCAGGGTTTTGCCATAGTTATAGTCGCCGAAAGAGAATATACGCGGCATCAACACATCATCAATGTAGGTTTGCATGCCTTTACCGGCGGCATTATTATTTGAGCGCCAGCAGATCCATACTTTGTACCGGCCTTTAATGATCAGCGGGGTGGTCATTTCAAACCAGTTCATTTTTCCGCTTGAGGTCCTCAGCGTTTTAAAGCTAAGCCGGTCGTTCCAGAAGAAAAGGTCTTTTGAGCCAGGGTTGTTACAGAAATAATCTACCGTTCCGGCGTTCCAGGTAATATCCTTGAGATCGCCGGGATTGAATACTACACTTTTGCCCCCTTTTCTAAAAATAGAGGTCAGCTTCATGATCTCGGGCTGTTCGGCTACATCCCAGTATACCGGTGTTGGGTAGCGTACCTTGATATAGAGATTGTCATTCAGGTCGTGTAATACGCCATTGGTGCAGGCAATGTCGCTGTTCACTCTGTTTATCAGGATCCCTTGCGGAAGATTATTGACCAACTCATAATTAACCAGCACATTCTCTCCCTGCAAATTAATGGTAATTACTTCCTGTGGAACCAGGGTTTCGTGCGCCGGCGTCATAACCAGGTCGGCAATGAATTTTAAACCGGTTAAAATGTGATAGCCAACATACATGTGCAGGCTGTCTTTGGGGTCTTTTACATTGGCATTAGTAGTTGTATATTTTTTCTTCAGGTCATCGTAGCTGTAGATATTATTGGCGGCATATACGGCATCTGATTGCGCCAGCACGGTAAACCAGTTAGGGGTAGTATCGTTCTTGTAGGTTAATTTAAGGATGGTGCTGTCGAACCCTGTTTCTTTAAGCGCCTTTGCAAAAATGCTGTAATTCGTATTGCCATTTAACTGGTCAAGAAGCGATTTCTTACTTGGTATCAATACATGGTCAATGGAATGCAGAATGCCATTGCCGGTACGGATGTTGGGTTGTAAGATAATGGCCCGTCTGTTCACGATATAACGGGAAACGCCATTCTCGTTGTTGATACCGGTTACCAGGTATTCCCCATACATGGTAGGTACGGGCAATTTACCATCGGTAAAGGCGTTGGTGGCAATCGTATCTGTAAGTACATGGTAGCGTACCAGTGTTTTCAGGTCGTCGGTGGAAAGGTCATCAAGCGATGTTTTACCAATTTCCTGCAGATAGCTTTTTATGGCATCATTCGTGGGGGCAAACATAGTATAGGCGCCATAGGCGTTCATATAAGCATAGGTGCCCGATCTGTCGAGCACCTTGATGAACTCTGAATAAGTATCGGGATATTTTTCCAGGTAACCCACCAGGTTGGTGTCTTCGGTTGTCAATGACGCAATGTTTATTTTTTTACATTGCGACAAACCGGCCACCATCAATATGATGAGGAGAAGAAGCGCAGCTGGTTTAATTTCTTTTTTCATAAAAACAAGTTTTATTGAAAACTATTGGTAGAAGGGGTTTTGTTCAAGGTTTTTGTCGGTGCTGAGCTCATAGGAAAAGATGGGGAAATAATGGCTGTTATAGTCTTTATATTTGTTCAGGGCGCTCTGTTGTCGTTCGGGTGGGGTAGCATTCACTACCATATTCATCAG
>JAJKIL010000398.1 GCA_021154515.1 Niastella sp.
ATTGACTGGTTTTCCCTTGCCCGCCGAAGCTTTAGCGTAGGAGGGGCCTTTGCTTTTTGCCTTGCCCGCCGAAGCTTTAGCGTAGGAGGGCCGTCTGCCGTCTGCCATAGGCTTTTTCCCCGCCACAGGCTTCTTGTTTTTCGGCACAGCCACTGGCGGTACAAAAGAAGCTCTCTCTACCAGCCACTGCTTCTCTGCTTCATTCTGCAACTCACCGGTTGCCGCTACTACATATTTATCCGGAACCGTAATGCGCACATCAAAACTGCCAAACTCACCATAAAACTCACCCTGGTCCAGGTACGGCATAGGATGCCAGCCAAAGTGGTCATATACCGCCGGTTTGGGATACCATTGGGTTACCTGGTAACTATGACCGGTATGGCCACCGCGCGAAAAATTGGCCGGTAACTGTACATGAAAAGGCGTGGTAATTGCTGTTTCCTGTCCGGGCAACAAAGGCGTGGGCAGGTATACCTTTATGATATCTATGTATTGCGGATGATCTTCTGTTTTCAGTGTAGTGTTGGCCACCCTGAAATCGAGGCGGTTGATATACCCTCTTTTTTCGCGGGGTGAAAAATAGAAATCCGTCTTGCCGTTTTGCAGAGTTTGCTCGGTGAAAGCCGTTCTGTCATTCTTGAACGCATTAGGCCATAAATGAAACCACACAAAACGCAGCGTGTCGGGCGAATGATTGATATACCGCAGCTTTAAAAAACCTTCCAGGGAATGTTCGGTATCGTTCAGGGATACATCGATGGTATAATGTACTTCCTGTTGCCAGTAGGCATCCTGGCCAATGGCCGAATAGCCGATAACCGAAACAAGCAGTAGAAGGTAAAGCTTTCTCATTGTCGTGAATGGTGAATGGTCAATGCTTGCCCGCCGTAGCTTTAGCGAAGGCGGGGTGAATAGTGAAACTCGCTACAATTTTCAACCTAAAACAATTTCCCCTCTTTATTCAACAACTCAAATATGGTATCGAGATTTTTGCCGGAAGCTGTTTCCAATTCTTTCTTCAGATCTTCCGGTTGAGGATGCTTGAACTGCCAGTCTTTAAAATAGGACTGCATTCCTTTATCCAGCGTATCGCGGCCAATGGCAGCTTCCAGCGTATACATCCACACGGCAGTTTTCACATATTCAACAATGCCATAGTCTTCATTATTGGTGAATGCCGCTGACGGCGTATTGATCGGTTGCCCGGACGGGATCGAATTCAACACTTCATAAATGCGGGCCTGAAACTCATCTTCAGACAGTTCCTTGATGTCTTTAGGGATATAAGAAGAAAGAATACTGTTGCTACGGTACTTCTCTGCTTCATACCTGAACTGGAAATACGTGTTGATGCCTTCATCCATCCAGGCATACTGGCGTTCGTTGGTGCCCAGAATGCCCATAAACCAGTTGTGCCCTACTTCATGCGTGATCACGCCATCCATTTCTTCTTCCTTTGCGTTCGGACTGGTAATTAACGTTATCATGGGATACTCCATTCCGCCTGATGACTGGTTCTTCGGTCCTTCCACTGCCTGCACCAGGGGGTATGGGTACTGGCCAATCCATTTGGAGTAATGACGCACCGCATCTTTTATATAACTGGTGCTGTTCTTCCAGGTTTTGTTGCCATTGGGCTGACCATACGAGAATACATCGATCGTATTATTTTCGGTCAGCTGCAAAGTATCGTAGCGGATCACAAAATCTTTGGCGGCAAACCAGGCAAAATCAAGGATGCGATCACCGGTGTATTGCAAGGTCTTTGTTTTACCAGGTGTAGTGGTCTTATACGTTACCAGTTTTATGTCCTTGTTGTTCTCAATGCCTATTTGTTTGTATGTAGCCAGCTCGTCTTTGTTTTGTAAAGAACCGGTAGCGCCTATTACATATTCAGCAGGAACGGTAATAGCTACTTTAAAACTGCCATACTCGCTGAAAAACTCCCCCTGATCGAGGTACGGGATCGGATGCCAGCCTTTCGTATCATATACTGCCGGTTTGGGGTACCACTGGCAAACAAAGAATTGCTGTCCGCTGTAACCCGATCTTGAATAATAATCTGGCAGTTTTACATGGAACGGCGTGGTTACGGTTACCTGTTTGCCGGGTAACAATGGTTGTGGCAACAGCACCTTTATCATATCAATATTGGCCGTATCGTTTTCCGTGGCAGCAGCCTGTTTGTTTACTTCAAACTTCAGTTCGTCGATATAACCCGGTTCATGCTCCGCTTCTTTTTTCTTTTCAAGCGGGTTCGTATGCTTCTCGTTTCCCTTCAACACCACCAGCTGTTTACCCAGTGCGGTGTTCTTGTTCTTATACGCATTGGGCCATAAATGGAACCAGATAAATGTAAGGGTATCGGGCGAGTGATTGATATAATCCACCGACAGGTCGCCTTTTAAGCTATGTTGTTTTTCGTTTAAGGCTACCTGAATGTTATAATGCACTTCCTGTTGCCAGTAAGCGTAAGGCGTTTGCGAAAATCCAACCATTGGTACAACCGCAATCATCATTAAAGCACAAAGTCTTTTCATAGTATTTTTAGAATTCGAAGTTCTTTGTTAATTATCTTCCCTCTCCCATAAATATGATCCGTAAGGTATAAACCATGATCTTGAAGTCAAGCGCCAGGGAAACATTTTCAATATAGATCAGGTCGTACTTCATCCGTTTTATCATTTCATCCACATTCTCGGCATATCCAAACTGCACCATGCCCCACGACGTTAAACCCGGTTTTACTTTCAACAGGTACGAGTAATAAGGCACCTGCTGGT
This sequence comes from Niastella sp., assembly GCA_021154515.1. Lineage (GTDB taxonomy): Bacteria > Bacteroidota > Bacteroidia > Chitinophagales > Chitinophagaceae > Niastella. The sequence goes on from JAJKIL010000398.1 coordinate 2,787, forward strand.
GGATCTTGTTTATATAATACGCTCTTTCGGGTCTTGGTCCTACCAGGCTCATCTCTCCTTTTAAAATATTCCACAGCTGGGGTAATTCATCTAACCGCCACTTGCGCATGACGCGCCCCCAGGGCGTTACCCGTTTGTCGGTGGTTGATGACAGTTGCGGACCGTCCTTTTCTGACTGATGGAACATCGACCGGAACTTGTAGATCCTGAACGGGCGGCCCTTGTACCCTATCCGCTCCTGCGAATACAGCACGGGTCCCGGTGAACAAAGCTTAACCCTGATAATGACATACAGGATCAGGGGTAACAGGAAGATAATGCCCAGCAATGCTACGGTAACATCTATCACCCGTTTTATATTCAGTTGCCACTGGGGCATTAAACCCGATTTTATATCGGTCAGCACCGCGCCAAACAGGTTGCTTGTTTTTACCGATCCCGATAATATATCCAGCACATCGGGTACAATCTTCACTTCCACATCCATTTCGCTCAGGCGGTTCACCACGTGTTCTACCTGCACCTTTTCTTCTTTATCAAGGGCCACCACCACCAGTTTTATATCCCGTTCCCCGATCACTTTCTCCATGTCCTGCAACCAGCCATGCCAGGGAATATGTTTGCTGATGCCATTGGGTTCGCCGGCGCTTACAAAACCGGTATAATGATAGCCGGCAATCCGCAAACCCTCACGGGTCTCAAAGTATATTTTCTCGGCTATGTGATTACCACCTACCAACAAAGTATTAAAACGCATACGCCCCTGCAGCAGTTGCCTTTTTACCAGGTTCAACCAGATCACCCGTAATGACCAGGTAAACAACCACTGGGCACATACATAAACCGACAATGCTTTATAATAATAGGTATAATTCTTTTGCGGGTCGTTGATTACAATAGTAAAGAAAATGATGGTACAGCCAATAATACAACAAAGCAGGGTGGTCATGAATTCATTTAACCTGCCTTTAGTATACAGGGAGTGGTAAGCGCCTACCAGCGCATACAGGAAGATCCAGGTAAGAGGAACTAAAGAGATGCCGTACCAGAAGCGGTTATTGAGGTATACTTCATGGTCAATGAAAATATTTTCATGCAGCAGATACCGCCTGGTAAAGTACAGAACGATCCAGGCCAATATGGCCGCCACGTAGTCGCCAAGCAGGTACCAGGTACTATGGATTCGTTTTACGGAAGGCATCTGTAGGGTTACACAATAATATTATTGTTTTTGATCTTTTGTAAAATCTGGTGTGCTACATCCATGGCCCGGTAACCATCCACTTCGGAAACCGCGGTTGGGGTATTGTTCAAAATGGCATCGCGAAAAGATTCCAGTTCTCTTTTTATCGCGTTTACTTCGGGAACCTGTGGATTTACTACAGCAATGGTCTTTTTACCATACTGGGTATCCAGATCGAAGGAAAAGGCGTCAACATCCTGGGGTGACTTTAACTTAATGATCTCGGACTTTTTATTCAGAAAGTCGATCCCAATGTAAGCATCTTTTTGGAAAACGCGCATCTTTCGCATTTTCTTCATGGAGATCCGGCTCGAGGTCAGGTTGGCCACACAGCCGTTGTTGAACTCAATGCGTACGTTGGCAATATCCGGGGTATCGGTCATTACCGCTACGCCGCTGGCGGAGATCTGTTTTACTTCACTCTTCACCAGGCTCAGGATAATGTCTATATCGTGAATCATTAAATCCAGAATTACGCTCACTTCTGTACCCCTGACATTGAACTGCGCCAGGCGGTGCACTTCAATAAACATCGGGTTCAGGTCCAATTGCCTCACTGCTAAAAAAGCCGGGTTGAACCGCTCCACATGGCCCACCTGCAACTTGATACGCGACTCCTGTACCAGGTTCACCAGTTCCTGCGCTTCCTGCATGGTATTGGCCATGGGTTTCTCCAGGAACACGTGTTTGCCCTTTCTGATGGCCAGTTTAGCCAGGTTAAAATGCTGGGGAGTGGGTGCAATTACGTCAATAACATCCACGGCATCGATGAGCCGTTCTACATCCAGAAAGCGGGGAATCTGGTACTTTTCTGTTACATCCTGGGCAGCATCGTCACTGGGATCATAAAATCCTACTACTTCTACCTCTTTGATCTCCTTCCAGTTATTCAAATGAAACTTCCCAAGATGTCCTACGCCGAATACACCGATCTTTAGCATATATACAATTAAAGGCGCAAAGATAACGGGATGCGCCTGTTACCAAAACGCTTTTTTATTACCAGGAATTGCACTGGGTGTTAATAAACGTCTGAACAGGGATAGTGGGATGCCTGGGATGGATAGGATAATAGCTACTTAGCTAATGCAGACTTATTCTGATAATTCGTGTTAGAAGCGTAAATAAACAAACAGCTGCCTTCTTTCAGGAGGTCTATTAATGGTTGGGAAACCTCGGGCGCTACGGCCGGGCAACCCCAGCTGCGGCCGATATACCCCTGGCTGTTGATGAGGTCTTCGCTTACATAGTCGGCTCCATGGATCACAATGCCCCACTTCATGGCGTAGTCATTGATGCCTTTTTCCATGCCCTGTAGTTTCAGCGAATAACCATTACTGCCATTGTACGCCAGACCGGTTACATAAAAACCCAGGCTGCTTTTGTTCGACGACATTCTATTGCTGAAGGAAATGGCTTTGTCCTTGCCCGTTTTCATGCCATGGGCCACGTATGTATTGTATAATAATTGATACGTGTTCAGGTCAATCACATACAGCCTTTTATTAATACTGGGCTGACTGAAATCAACGATGGCCAGCAGGTTGTCTTTGATGTGCCGTGTTCTAACCAGTTTAGCCATGCCTTTTAAAGCCATGGTAAACACTTTTTTCGACAGACCCATCTCCTGCAGATGCAGGCTGTCGTACACATTCAATTTGCTGATAATGGAGAATAGATGCGAAGTGATACCCGAGCTCGCTGACGTATCGGAGTATACTGTATATGGCCTGCTGGCCGGTCTTTCACCCGCTAAAGCTGGCGTGAAAGCCGATTGTAAAGCTAATAAGCCTACTAACAGGAACAGGCATAGCCGTTTTCCCGGTATTACGATTAATGGTTTTTGCATGGGCCGAACAGAATCATTTAAAAATAGCCCTTTTACCTAACAATAACCAGTCCGGGAATGGACTAACTACACATTAAGTATATAATTAAACCGTTTTTAACTTTTAGCCAGCTGCCTTTGGGTGAAAATGTGAATAAGTTTTCGCCAAAAATCTTTAGGTCGACTTTTCTTTATTAAACAGGTAATTCACCACCACATAGAAGAAGCCAAACACATTGGCGGTGGTGGTGGTAATAAGGGCGATCAGCACGCCGTCGCTCAGGTGAAACGCCTTGCGGCTGCATTGTACCACGATGAATAAGACCAGGAACATCCACAAAATGGTGATGGCAAAAATAATGACACTAAACACTTTACGTGCCCTGTTGTCATCGAGCAGTCTTTTTAATTGTACTCTGGCGAACTCCTCCTCCATATCTAATCCCTTCACCTCTTTTACATTCGCCTCTTTTGTGTTCACCTTGATATTCAAGGTATCATCTAATAATGGCTGCAAAAGGTCCTTTGCCCTGTTTACGGGGGCAACGTCAGAATTGGAAGGTGTATTCATTAGGCCCGGATAAGCAATTTTTCGAAGTATTGTTTAATATCGTTGTTGCTAATAGGGGTATCTTTTGCATCGGGGATATAGACCTTCGACCAGGGGCCATCGGGCTGGTGTGTCCAATTGCTAAGCGACATAGCCGAGAAATCTTTTAATACTTCCCAGGCATAATTGATGGTATCGAGGGCTTCGGCACTGAGTTTCAAAGGGGGCGTATAGCTTGGCGATGGCGTAAATTCGGCGGTATCGGTGATGGGCCTGCTGCCGTATAGTTTGAAGTTCGTATATATTTCAGGGATTACCGGGCCATACATCCAGGCCTGGAAAGTTTCATTGATAAGGGGTTCATGGTATTTGGCAAGATGTACGCCCTGCGCAAAATATACCAGCTTTTGCAACTTCATTTGCGTTACAAACTTCCCCTCATCGATGCCTTTTTTTACAAAGGCAAAGGCTATCAGTGATGCGGGATAAGACATGGTTATATCAGGTTTTTTGATTTTCCAAATATAAGCATTTATTTTTAATTACTAATTTTCTTAGC
>JAJKIL010000399.1 GCA_021154515.1 Niastella sp.
AAATATTTCAGGCTTTATAAAGATATTTCTGATAGCATTTTTAATGAATCAATGTTAAAAAAGACGGGGGAACTGGAAGCCAGGTTCGAATTTGAGAAAAAAGAAACCCGGTTAAAGGAAGACCAGGAAAAGAATGACGCACTGCACAAGCATATCGTTCAAAATAAAGAGTTGCAAATTTCAATTGCAACCCTGGTGATCCTTTTCTTAAGTGTGCTGATCTTTTTGCTGTTCCGTAGCAGGGCGGCCAAGCATAAAACCAACCAGTTACTGGAAACAAAGAATGCCGAAATAGAACGCCAGGCCGTACAGTTGCTTTTAAACAACCAGGAAAAAGATAAACTGTTCTCTATTATTTCCCACGATCTGAAAGCGCCCTTATTTGCTTTAAAATATATGCTGGATATCCTGAAGGATCGTTCTATACCGGGAGAGGATCTGCTGGCAATTATAAATGAGTTCAGGCGGGATATTAATTATTCTGCTCAACTAACCAGCAACCTGCTTTCATGGGCGAGCAGCCAGCTCGATGGCAGAATAATTATCCCTGATATGCTGCCTGTACAGGAGCTGGTGAGTGAAACCATAGCGCCTTTTATCAAAACGGCATTTGACAAAAAGATTGAATTGAAAAATAATGTGCCCCATTCTTTAAAGGTATGGGCCGATCAGAATATGGTGCAGGTACTTATTCGTAACCTGATCAATAATGCCATCAAATTCTGCAACCCCGGTGATGTTATCACTATTGAAGGCAAGACGATAGATGGTATCGTTGAAATATGTGTAGCAGATACCGGCATAGGAATAGCGAAAGAAGTGCTGACAAAAATTAACCGGAAAGAAAGTGTCACTACATTCGGAACAGCTAACGAAAAGGGAGTTGGCCTGGGCATGCTGCTATGCCATGAATTTGCCGAAGCGAACAGAGGTATCTTCAGGGTTGAAAGTGAACCGGGAAAAGGAAGTCGTTTCTATTTCACGCTACCTTCTATACCTGATCCGCAGTAGTAGTAGGCGAATTGATATATTTAATTGACAACTTTTAATTGACAACCTTAGTCAAACAATCGCAACTATCAGTGATTTAACTGATCTGTATTATTTTTTCTTTCAATATTTTTTCATCCTTCCACCAGGTATTATTCAGCAAATAAGAAAGCGTTTGCACGATGTCTTTATACCTGTTTGGCTTCGTAAGAAAAAATACAGGCGCGAACTTTTGAAAACTTTCAAAGCTGTCAATCATCTGGGTGGTAGTATATATAATTACCGGGATGTTCCTGAGCGATGCGCACTTGCGTAACTGGTTAAGGCATTGCATGCCATTCATGCATGGCATATTCAAATCAAGAAATATAAGACCTGGCAAGGTTATATCTGATCGTTGCAATAGTTCTAATGCTTCTTTTCCATTGCTCGCTGAGATCAAAATACAGGAAGGGCATACCTCTGTCAGCGCTTCGGAAAAAAGCATCCTGTCGTCATCATCGTCGTCAATAATCATCACAGAATGAATTAGTTGCATAGTGGGGGAGGAGTGTAAGGTACTGATTTTAGAAGACCACTCAATTTTTCGCTACCTTCAATTACCTTTCTCCTTATTTTTTCTATATACAACCATTTGATCATGAGCAAAGTAGGTGCAGTAAAGAAAAAGATAAAAGTCCGAAGCAAACCTTTTCCCATTGTTGCTATCGGTGCTTCCGCGGGCGGACTGGAGGCTGTTACCGAATTATTGAAAAATTTGTCACCAGATACAGGAATGGCATTTGTGTATATTCAGCATCTTGATCCAACACATGACAGCCTACTTCCAACAATATTAGGAAGGTCGACAAAAATGAAAGTGCTGGAGGCGCGGCACCTGTTGCCCATCCAGCAGAATTACGTATATGTGATCCCACCCAATAAGGACCTGTCCATAATTGACGGTGTACTACGGTTAAATCCACGTGCGCCAAGACCTTCTGTTCACATGCCTATTGATAAATTTTTCTATTCTCTGGCAGAAAAGCAAAAAGAAGGAGCAATAGGAATTATTCTTTCAGGCAATCAGCACGATGGAACTTTTGGACTTAAATCTATCAAACTTGCCGGTGGCCTCACTTTTGCGCAGAACGATACGGCCAAATTTCAAAGTATGCCCAAATCGGCTATTGCGGAAGGGGTAGTTGACATGGTGCTCCCGCCGGAAGAAATTGCCAGGGAACTTGTAAGAATAAGCCATCATCCGGCTATCATGGTTGATGAAGAAAAAGAAAGGGAGGAAGATAAGATCAGTGATACCGATAAGGATCTGGTCAGTATTATCCAGATAATAAAAAAAGCGACCGGGGTTGATTTTTCTCATTATAAAATGAATACGATTAAGCGGCGCATTATTCGACGGATGCTGCTTTATAAATTGAATTCCCTGGAAGATTATTACAAATACCTCAAACAACATACCGCTGAAATAAATATTTTATACCAGGATATGCTCATTAATGTCACCTGTTTTTTTCGTGACGCTGACTTAATGGAGTATTTAAAGAAATCGGTTCTACCCAAAATTATTAAGATAAAACAAATAAACGAACCGTTACGCATTTGGGTACCCGCATGCGCAACGGGCGAAGAAGCTTATTCCCTTGCTATAACTATAATAGAGGCGCTTGGGGATAAAGCGCCAAACATCCCGGTTCAGATTTTTGCTACAGACCTTAGCGAACTTGTGATATCGAAGGCACGACTGGGCCTTTATTCTGTTAACGACCTGGAAAATGTTTCACAGGAACGAATTGACCGTTATTTTGAAAAAATTGACAGCAGCTACAGGGTTGTAAAAACCATAAGGGATATATGCGTATTCGCTGCTCACAATATTTTTAAAGACCCGCCTTTTTCAAGGATCGATCTCATTAGCTGCTGCAACATGATGATCTATCTTGATACCTTTTTGCAAAAAAAGGCACTCTCTATTTTCCATTACTGTTTACGCGATACCGGCTATTTGGTTTTGGGCAAGTCTGAAACTGTTAGCGCTGCCGGGGAATTATTCTTACAGGTAGAAAAAAAGTATAAATTATTTACCAAGAAGAAAGATAAGGCTACCAATGTGGTTTTTGATATGAATTATCGGATGCCAGGCGGTGAAAATTTTTTGCCGAAAACAAATAGCATAAAGCCTTTTCAGAAGGCGATGAACCATACCGCAACGCTGGAAAATACGATAGATGATATTTTGTTGCGTCATTTTGTGCCTGCCAGCGTGGTTATAAATCACCATTTAGAGATCCTTCACTTCCGCGGGTCAACTAGCCTGTTCTTAGAGCCGCCTAACGGTAAAGCAAGTTTGAATTTGCTAAAGATGGCCCGCACAGGCCTCATTTTTGAATTGCGCAATACCATACATAAGGTTAGCAGATCGGGAGAAAGAATGAAAAGGGCAGGCCTGGAAATAAAAGTGAAAAATGTAATTCACCAGGTTTCCATAGAAGTGTTCCCCTTACCTTCTGAGGACGAAGAAAGACTTTTTCTGGTAGTTTTTGAGGAGACACCTGCCGCGGCCCCCTCTGCGGCATCTTCCAAAACAAAAGATAATATGGTATTGAAGCTTCAGGAAGAACTGTCATCGGCAAAAGACGACATGCGTACCATGATAGAAGAACAGGAAGCCACCGTAGAGGAATTACAATCAGCTAATGAAGAAATTATTTCCAGTAATGAAGAATTGCAAAGCATCAATGAAGAAATGGAGACGTCTAAGGAAGAACTGGAATCTTCCAATGAAGAACTGATGACCATTAACCACGAATTGCAGGTGCGGAATGATCAACTGGCTGAATCGTATGAATATGCGGAAGTGGTTTTTCAAACCATTCAGGAAGCTGTACTCGTATTGGACAGGGAATTCCGGGTAAAGAAAGCCAATAAAATATTCTATGAACTGTTCAGGTCAACCGAGGAGGAAACGGAAAAAATGTTGTTATTCGAGTTGGGGAACCGGCAATGGAATATTTTAAAGCTCAGGGAATTGCTCGAAAACGTTATTGGCGGTAATTCAAATTTCAACCGTTTTGAAATGAAGCATGTGTTTCCGGTGATCGGTGAAAAAATAATGATCCTGAAAGCAAGCAGGGTAAACCAAAGAATACAGCGCGAACAATTGATCATTCTTTCCATACTGGACGTAACAGAGCACAGGCTGGCGGAAAAAATAATTTCTGATCGTGAAGCGTGGTTCCGAAACACCGCCAACAATGTTCCGGTGAAGCTTTGGGTTTCGGGTCCCGATAAGTTTTTCACTTTTTTTAATGATACCTGGCTCAATTATACCGGGCGCACTTTTGAACAGGAAAAAGGTTTTGGGTTTACTTCAGGCATTCATAAAGAGGATGTTGCCCGGTATTTGGAAGCGTATAACAGTAATTTTGAAGTTAAAAGCCCTTTCCAGGTTGAGTACAGATTAAAGCGGTCAGATGGCGAGTACCGTTGGATGCTGGATATAGGAAAGCCCACCTATTCACCTGAGGGATTGTTTTTAGGGTATGTGGGCTCCTGTACGGAAATTCATGATAAAAAACTGACGATCGATGAAATGGAAAACATGGTATTGCAACGAACAAAAGAGTTACAGGAAGCAATAAAGGACCTGGAATATACCAATACGGAATTAAATCAGTATGCATATGTTGCCAGTCATGACCTGCAGGAACCATTAAGAAAGATCATCACTTTTTCCGACAGGCTTGCAGAACGGAATAGCGATCTGTTAAAGGAGGATAAGTCTTATCTGAATAAAATAATAACGTCTGCAGATCGTATGCGGAAGTTAATAAACGACCTGCTTAATTTTTCCAGAATGTCAAGGTTAAGCAGTGAATTTGTGTCAACTGACCTTAATCTGCTTTTAAAAGATGTATTAAAAGACCTGGATCTGGCTATTGAGGAAAAAAAAGCAACGATCCTTGTGGAGAAGCTGCCGGTGATAAAAGGAATTCCTTTGCAATTACATCAGTTGTTTTATAACCTTATGAGCAATGCCCTTAAATTTTCCAAAGATGAAGAACCGGCGAAAGTTGTCATCAGCGCAAGGAAATTAAAACCGGAAGAATTATTAAAATTTACTTCACTTGACCAGAGCAGATCTTATTATGAAATTGTTTTTAAAGACAATGGCATAGGTTTTCAATCCGAATTTGCCGACCAGATATTTACCATTTTTCAGCGATTGAATGAAAGCCCCAAATATACAGGAGCGGGCATTGGCCTTGCCCTTTGCAAAAAAATAGTAATGAATCACAGAGGTTTAATTTTTGCAGAATCAAAACCGGGCAGGGGATCGGCTTTTTACCTTATTTTACCGTTTGAAAAGCAATAATTCAAATGGCAATATTATCTATAGCGTGCATAACCAGGCTATGAATAATAAAAGCCTGGGCGTGCTTCGGCATATCGGTGCCAGGAGGTTGGTGGTTAATGATGTGTTTGCGGATGCAATATTTTAAACAGCTCCTTTTGTAAATCTTCGTTTGACAATTCGTTTAATAACTGGGATTCAATTTCATACCATTTCTTTTTATTGCCTAATACCCCAATTACATAGGTGTGCCCGGCCGGCACTATTTCGCCGGTTTCGGGATGTTTTTTAGAAAGTGTTACCACTACATCTTTATATTTTGACATAATTGTAAGTTAACTAAAATAGTTGGTAGTGTCCTCACTCTACAAAAAGGCAATCAGCGAACCAGCAGTACCGTTCCTTTTAACACGATGGGTTTGCCTTCATTACAGGTTACTTCAGTGATGTATACATAAGCGCCGGGATCGGCTGGCCTGCCATTGAAAGTGCCATCCCAGCCGGAACTGCGGTCACCTGGCAAAAAGTTCTCGCGTCTGAATACCAATTGGCCCCAGCGGTTAAAGATCCGGAAGCTTTTCACGAGCTGAATACCATAACCTTTTATGGAAAATACGTCGTTTTTCCCATCACCATTTGGGGTAAACGCATTGGGAATATACACAGCGCCTTTGCCGCAGGCTACAAAAATGCGCACATCGTCTTCGGATGTACAACCATATTGCGTGGTCACGCGCAGGTGATACGCAATGTCTTTATCTGCTACCAATTGCGGTGCATTGCAGGTAGTGCAGGTTAGTCCGGCAGAAGGCGACCAGTTATAATTCACCACATCGGCACTCACCGCAGATGATAAGGTAATAACCTGTCCGGCATCTACCGTACGATCGGGCCCCAGGTCAACCACTGGCAGATCGGCCACGGTTACCAGCACAAAACCGGTATCGTTAGGACAGGTGTTGTGGCTATAGCCTACTATCTGGTAGCTGGTAGTTTGATCTGGCGAAGCCACCGTTGAAACTTTGTGCGGACTGTTCAATCCTGTCACCGGCGTCCATTCCCATTGGTTGGTATTGCCACTGGCGTTCAGTCGGGTTTGATCACCCCGGCAGATCAACACATTATTGCTGTGCTGCAACCTTACTTTTTCATCCACCACGATCCGCACACTGTCTTTTTGCACACAGCCAAAAGTATTTGTCACGGTAACATAATACAGCATTGCCTGCATGGCTGTAACAACGGGCGTGGCAGTGGTAGCATCCTGCAGGTTGGTGACCGGCTGCCAATTATACTGCGAACCGTCATTCGCCTGTAATGGCACCAGGCTTCCTATGCAAACCGTTGTATCTTTTGGCGAGGCGGCAGGTACCGGCAATGCATGAATGGTGATGGCGGCATCGGCGGTTACCTCGCAACCATATTTTGTGTTCACGGTAAACGCCAGATCATATAAGCCGGCATTGTTAAAATAATGGGAAGCGGTATCTGTATTGCTGATGGTGCTGCCATTCAGCTTCCAGGTATATTGAGTGACCAGGTCTTCGGAGTGTATGGTTGAACGAAAGTCGATGGACTGCTGCGCACATTTTTCAACATCGCCATTTATCTGCAGCACCGGTTTGGTAAAGATTGTAACAGGTGCTGCTGCCGTAACATCGGCTGTGCAGCCAGTGGTGCTTGTGGCCAACACTTTAACGGGGTAAGAACCGGGGGTAGCATAGGTATGTATAGGGTTGGTATCGCCGCCGGTATTGGCATCCCCAAAATCCCAGGCGTAGGAAGCCATGCCGAAATAACCTTGCGAAAGATTGGTAAACGCGATGGTGCGGTCATCACCACAACGAATAGCGCGGTCGATGGTAAAATCCGCTACCAAAGAATCCACCGTAACCCTGGCCGGCAGCGAATCGATGCAGCCGGCGTTGGTGGTAACAACCAGCGCCAACTGGTGAATGCCACCTGAAAGGGTGTAAGAAAGGTCGCGTGTTGCAGCAGTGGGCCGATCATCCACATACCATGCATACTGCGCAACAGGATCGGCGCTTGCGCTGTGGTTGTTATATACCCGCAAGGCAGGTGAGCAATACAGGCTGTCTGCCTGGAAGGCTGCAATGGGTTGCTGATGTACCTGCACGCCTTTGGGCAGGGTTAGCGTATCGGAACATCCGTAATAGCTGTTCACAATAAGTGTAATATCGTATTCACCATCCGTGTTATAGGTATATACAGGACTGGTTTGTGCCGATCCCTGTCCGTCACCAAACAACCATTTGTACGATACCGTTCCGAAGGCCGTGGCAGATTGATTGGTGAATTGCACCGCCCGGTCGTTGAAGCAACGCAACGGACGGTCAATGCTGAACGCAGCATGCGCTGAATCTACATGGATGGTGTCTGTTGCTTTTAAGGTAAACGGACAACCTTCCGGACTTGTGAGCACGATATTGGGTAAAAATTTCCCTGCCAGCGGATACACGTGGTTCACCGCAGAATCTATAAACGAAGACTGGACCGGTGTGCCATCGCCATAATCCCATGCATAGGTGCTGATATTACTGCCGGTTACCCGTAAGGGCAAAGTATAAGGAGCGCAACCCGTAAAATTGCCTACCTGCAACTGCCCGATGGGGCCTTTGATATGAATGATCTTTGTAATGGAATCGATACACCCGCTTACCCCGGTAATGTGCAGCGTTACCGGATAATAACCGGGCACCGGGTAAATGTGGCGCGACGGATCTTTGTCTGTAGAGCCGGTGCCACCATCGCCAAAATCCCACACATAATTATTGGCATAGAGTGAGCTGTCTGCAAACAATACACCCACCGGTGCACAATTGCTTGTATCCCTGACGGTAAGATCGGCTTTGGGTTTTACCAGCTTGATGTAAGCAGGCGTGGTCACACTATCCATACAGCCATTTTCATCCTTCACTACCAGCTTAATATTGTATTGACCGGTTGTACTATAGGTGTGTGAGCCGTTATAGCTGGCAGTAGTAGCGCCATCGCCAAAATCCCACTGATAAGTAGCATTATAGGCAGATGATGAGTTGTACACAAACACGCTGGTGCTGCCGCATTTTAAAGTATCGTAGCTGTAAAAGCCAGCCGTGGGTCTATAGGCCTTAACATAATTGTTATAGGTAACCTGTGCTGTACAGCCGATGGCATCTTTTATGGTAAGCGATACCGGGTAAAAGCGCACATAACTGTTATTGGTGTAGGTGTGCGAAAGAGCGGTATCCTGAGTGGTAATATATGCCGGGGTACCATCGCCAAAATTCCAGTTCCATTCCACAATGGGTGTACTACCGTTCTGTTTGCTGGTATCTGTAAAATTTACAAGCAGGCTGGGAGCGCAGGTGGTGAGCGGCGCCCCTGTAAAACCGACGGCCGGCCCTTTCACCGTAACAGGCACTGCATACTGAAATGAATCGAGACAACCCATCTTGTCTTCAATGATCAGCTTTATATAAAACACGCCGGTATCGGTGTATTGGTGCGAAGTATTGCCATTCAAATACAGGCCGTAGCTGGTGTAATAATTTTTGTTGTTGATGGTGTAGCGCGGTGTACCGTCGCCAAAATCCCAGGTGTATTTATTAATAAGCGAAGAATCGATACCGATGGTGTGAATGTTCACCGTTTTATTGTTGCAGATATCGGTAATGTCCGGTGCAAACCTGGCATGTTCATCGATTATGATAACACGCACCCGGCCACTGGTCACGTTGCCGGTCAGGGTGTCTTTACGGGTAAGCTCCACTACGTACCTGGTAGCCGTTGCAGGGTAGGTATGTGTAACGGGATTCAGGGGCGCAGTAGTGTACAACGGTGAGCCGTCGCCAAAGTCCCAGCTAAGCGGAATTGTATTGCTGAGGGTGTCGGTGAGCGTAAGGGTGTATTTATCACTACAGGTTTTGCCAATAGTGAAGCCGCCGCCACCTCCTCCGCCGCCGCCGCCATCGCCTGAACCATCATCGTCGCAAAGATTGGCCACCGCCACCGGTTTGGCGATGGAAGTAACGGTGCAGCCCTGTGCAGTAACGATCTTTAGGGTAATAGAATAACCGCCGGCAGCGGCGTAAGTATGCGAAGCATTGTCAACCGTGGTGGTGGTGGTATAGCCATCGCCAAAATCCCACGCATAACTGACCACCGGGTCAAGAAGATTGGTTACACGTGCAGTGGCTTTTACCGGCAATGGTTTACAGCCATCGTGCGGTGTGTAGGTGAAATCTACCTGTGGCTGTTGAATTCTGATCACATTGGGTTGTTGCAGGTAAGCGGTGCAACCGGTAATAGTGTCTGTGATCGTAAGGGTTACGGTATAATTTCCAAAACTGTTGTAGCTATGCGCCGGGTCAGCAGTGGCATCATGTGCGCCATCACCGAAATCCCAGTCGTATTTTAAATGATCGGGTGGGGTACTTCTGTTGGTGAACTGCACGGTAAAAGGAACATTGCAGCCAACTGTTTTATCCATCGAAAAGTTAGCCTGCAAACCGGGTCGTACATTAATGAGGTGATACGCCGTATCGTTACACCCGGCGGAGTTATAGGCGATCATCACTATATCGTAATCGCCGGGTGTGGTAAATGTATGTGCAACGTTCTGCCCAAACTGTGTTGTATTGTTATCAGGGAATAACCATTTTACTGTGTTGATAAAAGCCGCAGGCACAATACTGCCGGATAGCACAGTTGTGGCGCCTGAACATACAGTGTCCGGCATTGTACTGTTAACGGTTGGTTTGCCTGCCAGCACCGCATTGGCGCGAACGGAAGTACTGATGCAATTAGTCCCATTTTTTGCTGTCAGCGTAACGGTATAAGCGCCGGTGTTGGTGTAGGTATGGGTGGGGTTGGCATCGGTTGAAGTTTGGCCGTCGCCAAAATCCCATACATAAGTTATAGTTCCGCCGCCTGTGCTGGTGTTTACAAAGGTGGCAGTGAAGGGTGTATCGCAACTGTAATAAGCGGGGATCGTAAAGGATGCATTAACCTTCTGATATACCTGTATGTAGGGTGTTTTAATAGCGGCATCGCTGGTACAGCCCCAGTTGTTGGTTACGATAAGCGACACATTGTAATTGCCATTGCTGTTGTAGGTGAAGGTGGGATCGGGATTGGAACTACCACCGGCGCCAAAGTCCCACAGGTAATTGGTGATGGTGCCGGTAGCGGTAGTGGCCTGGTTGGTGAAGTGTACGGTGTGCGGTGCACAGCCTGCCAGGTCATCACCTGTAAAAGCGGCTACCGGTTTTGGGTGCACGGTCACTACATCCTGTTTGTTCCTTACATCACCATTGGAAAAAGTAACAGTGAGGGTAACGGTAAATGTGCCATCTGTTAAATAGTTGGTTCCAACGGTGGCGGCGCCATTGTTGATAATGGTGCCATTGCCCAGGTTCCAGTCGCGGCGAACTACTGTTCCGCCGGTCGATAGGTCGGTAAAGTTTACCCCGCTGAGTGGAACGCAGCCTTCTTTCTTATTGATGGAAAAATCAGCAGTTGTCTGCGCCTTTGTGGTAAATGCAGTACAGCAACACAACAGGCCAAGAAGAAGTCTGAACACGTAATATTTATTAGCAGATGCACTCATAATTTTTAACAGTTGCCGGTTACCGGAAGGAAAGAAATAGTTCCAGGTTTCACGTTGCAGGTTACAAGGCCTGGCGAAATCGGTCTTTCGCAATAGAGTCCCTGAAACCTGAAACCTGAAACCTGGAACCTGCAACTTATTGGATCACCAACTTGTTGGTGAACAGCTTTTCCCCTTTGCTGTTCGTGATAGCGACAACGTATACGCCTTTTGTTAAAGCAGGCAGGTTCACGGTGATGTTGCTGCTATTACCGGCCAATCTGGTTGCCCATACCTGCTGACCGGTTAACGTGGTCAATGTTAATTGCAGCCTGCCGCTTACCGGCTGGTTTACCGACAGGTTCAGCCTGGTGGAAGCCGGGTTAGGAGCCAGGCTGATAACGCCTTGCTGATTGATCTGGATGGTTACGATGGAGGAGATGGTGGAATGACCATCCTGATCTACCTGCTTCAGCCGGTAAAAGTTCTTACCATCCCGATAGTGGGTGGTATTGAACAGGTACTGGCTCACCAGGTTGCTGTTGATCTTGCCAGGCACGCTGCCAATGGTTTCAAAAGCGTAGCCGTCGGCACTATACTGCACTTCGAACGCTTTGTTTTGTTGCTCCTGTGCGGTAGACCAGTTCAGCGTTACCAGGTTGTTGGCATATTGACCAGTAAAAGACAGCAGGTTCACGGGCAACGCCGTTAACGGGTATAAGGTCACATAAGAAAAAGAGCTGTCCAGGGTGCCGGCAGCGTCTACCATTTTGATCGTATAACCGCGGGTAGTGAAACGGGTGGCTGATAACTCGGTCATTAAAAACGGGATCGTATCGATGATCACTGAATCACCCGTTGAATTGATAGCCCAGGTTCCCTGGCTGGAGGTGCTGTCTGACGTAACCGTATA
>JAJKIL010000400.1 GCA_021154515.1 Niastella sp.
AAAGCAGCTTCAACCAGGTTGGCTGCATAGTGCAGCGGCGCATCGGCAGCAGTAAGGCGGCGGATGGGCGCATCCAGGTAATCGAAACCTTCTTTTTGAATGCGGTAAGCAATCTCGGAAGATACCGAACACATAGGCCATTGTTCGTCAATGATCACCAGGCGATTGGTCTTTTTAACGCTTTCGAGGATGGTGTGCCAGTCGAGCGGACGAATAGTACGCAGGTCGATCACTTCAGCGCTAATGCCTTCTTTTTCCAGTTCAGCGGCGGCGCCCAGGGCAACCTTCATCATTTTATTGTAAGAAACGATGGTAACGTCGGTGCCCTGTTTCTTTACATCGGCTTTACCGATCTCGATAATGTATTCTTCTTCAGGAACTTCGCCTTTATCGCCATACATTACTTCGCTCTCCATGAACATCACGGGATCTTCATCGCGGATGGCGGCTTTCATCAAACCTTTGGCATCGTATGGGTTAGAAGGAGAAATTACTTTAATACCGGGGATATTTGCATAATAGCTTTCAAAAGCGGTAGAGTGCTGGGCACCCAACTGGCCGGCAGAACCGTTTGGTCCGCGGAAAACAATGGGGCAACCAATTTGGCCGCCGCTCATAGCCAGCATTTTTGAAGCTGTGTTTAAAATCTGATCCAATGCCAGTACGGCAAAGTTCCAGGTCATGAATTCAACGATAGGACGTAACCCGTTTTGAGCAGCACCTACCGCAATACCGGTGAAACCCAGCTCGGCAATAGGCGTGTCAATAATTCTTTTAGGGCCGAATTCTGCCAGCATACCCTGGCTTACTTTATAAGCACCATTGTATTCAGCTACTTCTTCACCCATCAGGAAAACCCGGTCGTCTCTCCTCATTTCTTCACTCATAGCTTCGCGGAGCGCTTCGCGAAATGCGATAGTTCTTGCCATTCTGTATTCAGTTTTTAAAACCCGGCAAAATTATTGGTTGAGGAGCATAATAACAAATTGCCGGGCAACAATAAATTAAATGTCTAATAGACAGAAAGTCAGGCTTTAGTTAAAATGCAGGCTGCGGGCTACTTTAGAACGATTTTCAGGCCCCAATTTCGGGTTTCCGGATACCTGGTAATCGGGAACTAATTTCTTCTTTTCGTCCTCACACCCTACCAAACCGTCCATACGTCAAAGTAATTTTATCCTCCCTGCCCCGGAAACTAGGTTTGTAGAAAATTAACCATATGCAACCAGTTTCTACCGCTTCAAACCGCCAGGCCTACCTCGACTGGCTTCGAATTGCCTCCATTCTGGCAGTTTTCTTTCTGCATTCCTCCATGGCGTACGTGTCTGAATGGGAATGGCATATCAAAAACCCGCAAACCAGCAGTTTGCTCATGGAGCTGAATTTCTGGCTCGGCCGGTTCAGAATGCCGCTGTTGTTTTTCATTTCAGGCACCGTCACTTATTTTATGTTACAAAAAAGAAGCACCGGTGCCTTTATCGGACTTCGCTTCAGGCGGTTATTTATTCCGCTGGTATTTGGAATGCTGGTGATTGTACCACCGCAGATCTACATGGAACGACTGACCCAGGGCTATAAAGGGAGTTTTTTCGATTTCTACCCTAGTATATTTACCACCGGCGTTTATCCAAAAGGTAATATGAGCTGGCATCACCTGTGGTTTATCGTTTACCTGTTTTTATATGACATATTATTCGCGCCTTTGTTCAAATGGATCATGAGCGAAAGCGGCAAACAACGATTGTCGTTCTTCACCAGGATGGCCAACAAAAAATGGATCTATCTGCTGATGCTGCCAGCAATTATTATTTTCACTACTTTGAACCGGATGTTCCCAGAAACGCACGACCTCATACACGACTGGTGCCGCCACCTGTACTGGTTGTCGTTTTTACTCACCGGGTTTGTTTGCATCAACTTCCCCGCGTTGATGGATAGCCTGGAAAGAAACCGCCGTACATCACTATTGCTGGCATTCCTGAGCATTATTGCCATTTACTATATCCGTTGGAACAATCTGGAACCCGATCATTTTTTTCACAACTGGCACGATTGGTTTATATATGCTTATAGAGCATTATACCCGTTCACCGCCTGGGCCTGGATCTTCACCGCTATTGGGTATGGCAAACGTTACCTGAATAAAAAACACCGCATTCAGGATTATATTAACCAGGCTGTATATCCGTTTTACATTTTACACCAAACGGTGATTGTGATAGTGGTATTTTATGTAATAAAGTCAGGCGATTCGGTGCTTAGTAAATTCCTGTTTACATTTATCATTTCCTTTGCACTGGTGACCTGTATTTATCATTTGTTTATAAAACCCTATGCGGTTACGCGGTTATTGTTTGGAATGAAACCGAAAAAGAAAGAACCGAAGCCAGCTGTTGTAACAAGCGAAGCTTCAGTGGAGAAATCAGCAGAAATACTACAACCGGCCGTTCAAATAGCGTAAATTACAAGCCATGAAATGTAGTTCCATTTGGCCCCGTAAATAATAATTATAAGATGAAATGGTTTTGGAAATATGTATTCCCGGGTGTGTTTGGGTTGGCGGTATATACCACCATTCGAATAGTGAACGACACCACTACAGGAGAAAAGTTCTGGGAAAGAAAGTGGCAGATAAACGCCATTGAAATCATACTGGTTGTTGGCTATGCCTACCTGTTTAATAAGATCGTGCTGTATTTCGTTAATAGGTTCAACCAGCATCAGCGTTTGCCAACAGGCAGCGATGTATTAAAAGAGTTTGCCACGCTTTCAGTAGTAAGTTTTGTGGCGGTCAATCCCCTTTTGTTTATTGTTCATTACCTGATACAATCACCGGTTAAATGGAACGATTTCGCCATTGCCAATGTAGTAGTGATCTTATACGTACTGTTGCATTACGCCATTGCACGCGGCAACAGTTTTATCAGGGCTTACATCGAGCAGCGGCTGCAAATGGAAAAAATAAAGAACGACAATTTACAAACAGAACTCAAGTTCTTAAAAGCGCAGTATCATCCGCATTTTTTATTCAATGCACTTAACACCATCTATTTTCAAATGGATGAAAACATTGCGGATGCCAAGAAAAGTATAGAAAAATTCTCAGAGCTGTTGCGCTACCAGTTGTACGATCAACAGCAAACAGTACCGGTTAGCCATGAATTACATTACCTGGAGAATTTTATAGAATTACAAAAAGTAAGAAGCTCCGACAAGTTACAACTGCGGGTACATTTTGATAGTTCCCTGAATAGCGAACAGGTGTATCCGCTGTTGTTTCTCCCGCTTGTAGAAAACGCCTTTAAATATGTAGGAGGTGATTATCAGATCAACATAGAAGCCAGTAAAGAAGCCAATCACCTGCGGTTTGCAGTAGCCAACTCGGTACCCGCAGAAACTCCCTGGATAAAAGATCAATCCCGTAACGGCATTGGCTTGGAGAACCTGAAAAGAAGACTGGAATTATTATACCCGGGAAAACATATATTTACCACTACTAAAAAGGATAACACCTTTTTTGCAGAAATACAATTACAACTATCATGACGCCAACCATAAAATGCATTATTACCGATGACGAACCATTAGCCCGGAAAGGCTTGCAGGGCTATATAGAAAAGATCGATTTTCTGGAACTGGCCGGCGTTTGTGAAGATGCCATACAACTGAATTCATTACTAAAGCAACAACCAGTCGACCTGCTTTTCCTGGATATAGAAATGCCCTATGTAACCGGTATCGATTTCCTGAAGAATACGCCCAATGCGCCCAAGGTCATTTTCACCACTGCCTACGAACAATATGCCATAAAAGGGTATGAACTGGATGTACTTGATTACCTGCTAAAACCTATTTCGTTTGAACGGTTCCTAAAGGCCGCCAATAAAGCCTATGATTACTTTTCCAGTACCATCTCTAACGCCGGCAACTACCTCTTCATTAAAACCGATAACAAACTGGAAAAGGTAAACTTACAGGAATTGCTCTTTGTAAAAGCCATGGAAAATTATGTAGCCCTGTATACCGCCGACAAAAAACTGGTCACCCACTCTACCTTGAAAGCCTTACAGGAAAAATTGCCTGCCGGTCAGTTCATTCAGCCGCATAAATCATACGTGGTGAATATACAGTGCATTCAATCTATCGAGGGCAACATATTGCATGTAGGTGGAAAGTATCAAATCCCGATTTCTAAATATCAGAAGGAGGAGATCATGGAGCGGATCGTGAATGATAAGTTGCTGAAGAAGTAAGAAGCTAATCATTTCCATTAAAAATAACTCTTTGGGAGCTTTCCATTTTGGAGGAAATCTGATGATCTTAAATACAGAAGCCGCAAACAAATTAGTTGAGAAATACTTTAAACAATAAATATGGGACTGATAAGAGAACCTTTGGATGTCGATTTTGAGGTAGAGCCCAAATCATTAACACAAAAAGAAAAAGAGGCTATTAGTCAATACATACATGACTACAAATTGAAACAGACAAAGAAAAGTAAAAAGAAAAGGGCTTCTACGCGCAAAAAGGTGAAACAATAAATTCAATTGATATAGGTATTATTTACCCGTAACTACAGCATTTAATTCATTCTTCATTCCATGTTTTGATAAGCCGTTCAGTTTGCGTATTTACAACAAGAACACCTGCTGTTTCCTTTCAACGACTTCTTTTAAATATCGATCATACAACAGCGCCTGTATTTCCTCCTCTCCTTTTCTCGCGTTCAACATTGTCATTGCTTCGCCGGTAACTGATCTTACTCAATAAATTTCTGCGCAGGATGACTCGGACATTGGTGCCTCGTCCTAAAAAACTACTATCGGAGGTGCCTTGGGATTGCCTGGGGATTGTAGGGGAGTTGCCTGGTAGTTGCCTAGCAGTTGCCTGGGAGTGGCCTGAGAGTTGCCTTGCGTACTAGGGTGCCCAGGCAATTCCCAGGCAATACTTAGGCCATTACGCTACAAGTTTACTACCATTACGGTACCATTGCCTGCCAACTGTATAGGTACAGTATACATGCACCGATGCTACAATACTCCACACAGCCTCCAACTCCATACTTGAACGCTGCCAACTCCCGGGATATCCTTAGGATTACCCCTATTTAAAGCGCATTTCCTAAATGTGAGATCACTGTATACGCCTCACCACCACCTGCTTCTTTTCCCTTACAAAATGCTTTTTGCGGGTATCCTTTACGACCAATACCTTTTCCTGATCGATGGAGCGGTAACCATATTCATAACAATAATAGTAATGCTCTTTCTTATCGGGATGATAATGTTCCGTCATGTAGTCAAAATGAAAACCTCTTTGAACCAGCTTATGCCGCTCAATCACCAATACCTTCTTCTCCAAAGGTTCCAGTAAATCCTCCAGGATCCTTCTGTTCCTTCGTAAAATATTATTGATGTTCCGCACCAGTGGGCTCGAATAACTATTCATCCGGTTGTTGTAGTTATTACGGCATGAGTCGTCGCAGAATTTTTTATCTGTGCGGCCTTTAATAGGCCTGTCACAGGCCAGACAGTTCTTAGCAGTCATTATCAAAGGTTTGAATGGCTATTGAAGATGAAAAGTACAAAAAATAGTCGTTTGTAAACGACAAGCAAACGTTTAAAATCGAGTACAAACGACAAAAAACCGAGTATGGCTTTCCGTGGGTTGCATCTTTGAGTTGTCAAATCGAACGGCCCTCCCGATAGACTGAAATAAATTAGTAATCTTTAAAAATACAGTTATGTACGCAATTAAAAACAAAGTTCAATTGATTGGTAACTTAGGACAGGAACCTAATATCCGCACTACCGAAACCGGTAAAAAAGTGGCCCGCTTTTCTATTGCCACCAATGATATATATAGAAACTCAAGGGGTGAACGAATCAGAGAAACTTTATGGCACACCGTTATAGCCTGGGGTAAACTCGCAGAGATCGCCGAAAAGTATTTAACCAAAGGTAGAGAAGTGGCCGTGGCCGGTAAACTGGTCCATCGTGAGTACACCGATAAAAATGGCATTAAACGTTTTATTACAGAAATAGTACTGAACGAGTTAGTGATGCTGGGTGGCGGACCAAGGTATCAAAATGAAACTGCAGAGGAAGCAGAAGCAGAAGAAGCAGAAGACTTTGATGCTGAAATGGATAGTTAGTTCTCATGTAGTGAAGGGTTATAAGCCGTACCCTGACTAAGTTCAATATGCGCTTTGAAAAACCGGGTTCACCTGGTAGTGCTGTAAGTACTCAAACTAGCATTAAAATCCAATTCAATTATAGTACAGTTGTTTGCTCTTTTGAAGAGAAGACCATGTGTTAACTGTACGCCATTCTACTAATGAGTACTATAAGGCAACCAGGCGAGCAGGTAATCCTGCCAGATGAAATAATTTTCAGTAAGGGAGTATAACAGTGAAGATAGTTGTTGTTCTCTATAAGCATATGTGTTATCAGGTGCTCCCTCCGCATCCCATAACGGGTGTTGGTATTTGTTGTGTGATAACCCTCCCGATTTATCGGGAGGGTTTATTTATAATGTTTTCTTCATTAACCAATCTGTTTGCGGATCATTCCCTAACATAAATACATGCTCGCCAAATTGCTCGAACCCCTATTGGGAATAAAAGACAATCGCCTTATAATTTTTCTCCCAAACGCCCAGCCAGATCACCCGGGCATTCTTTTGCTTTGCTATCTCAATGCATTGCTGCATCAGGGCGCTCCCTACGCCCTTCCCAATACTTTTTTGTACTGCATAAATGCGGGCAATTTCTATAGCGGGGCCATCTTTCAATAAAACCGGGTTGGGTGATTCACGCATGCGCGCATAGCCCACTGCTGCATCTCCCTCATAGGCCAGTAAAAAGATATTTCCTTCAGCCCCTACCTCTTCCATTAATTTTTCCCTGGTAAACTGTTCATTCAGGAATTTATCCATATCCTCCTGGGTATTATCAGCCGCAAAAGAATCGTAAAACGTTTGCCGGCTCAGGTCAGCTATCAGAGCTGCGTCTTTTTTGGTTGCTTCTTCTATGCGAATGGTACTCATGCTGTAAAGGTACTTTTGAAAAGGCAGTAATGATTTATATCATTTTTTCCTGCCATATATTCTTTGTATCTTTTTCATTCCCTTTTTCTATACGCTGTCCATCCCTGTAAGGCTTCTCCTAAAATTAATTAAACCCAAAATGCTAAAACATGAGAAAACTCTTTCTCTGCTGGCTATTGCTCCCGCTTCTCGGATCAGGCCAATCTAAAACTGTTGTAAACACTTTCAGAGCATTTCCCAAACCTGAAAAGGTGGCTGAGTTTGAAAAAGCGCTTGCGGCTCATGCGCAAAAGTATCATACGGGTGACTGGAAATGGCGTACCTATGAGGTGCTCTCTGGTCCCGATGCGGGTGCCTACCATGTTACAGAAGGCCCTAACAGTTGGGCTCAGCTTGATGAGCGAAAAGACATCAGCAAGGAACATACGGCTGACTGGAATATGAATGTATCACCCTTAACTACCAGTCAGGGTTCAAATAGTTTTGCCGTTTACCGGGAAGAGCTGAGCTCCGTTCCTTTAACCGAATTCACCGACAAAATGGCCATCACCCATGTTTTTCCCAAACAAGGTTATGGCGATACCATTGCAGCCCTTATAAAGAAAGTAAAAGTAGTATGGGATAAAACTAAGGAGCCGGTGGCAGTTTACCAGGCTTCGGGTTCAGGCCCCACTCAATATATCCTGGTATTCCGTTATAAAACCGGTTGGAAAGAAAGAGACCCGGCCTTCCGCAAACCTTTTATGGAAAGATATAAAGCCGAATACAACGATAGTGGTTACAATGATTATATGGCCGCCATCCAGCAATTTGTTGAAAGAAGTTATAGTGAAATGCTTTCTTATCGTGCCGATCTTAGTTCCAAATAAAACAATGCCCCCGATCCCGGCCTGGCCGTCGGGGGCTTGTTTTATAAACAGATTATTATTTTACATGCTTTCAATAATCATTGCGGAAGCGCCGCCACCACCATTACAAATCCCTGCCGCGCCGTATTTACCATTATTATGTTTCAATACATTAATGAGCGTAACAATAATGCGCGCCCCACTACAACCTAAGGGATGACCCAACGAAACTGCGCCGCCATGTACATTTACCCTGGCCGGATCGAGCTTCATCCGCCGGCTGTTTTCAATTCCCACTACCGCAAATGCTTCGTTCAATTCCCAATAGTCGATATCAGTCATTTTTAACCCGGCTTTGGCTACCGCTTTGGGAACTGCTATAGATGGAGTTGTTGTAAACCATTCCGGCGCCTGTTCTGCATCGGCATAGGAAACTATTCTGGCAATTGGTTTTAAACCCAGCTCTTCGGCTTTTTCTTTACTCATTAATACCAACCCTGCTGCACCGTCGTTCAGCGTACTGGCATTGGCAGCTGTAACAGTGCCATCTTTTTGGAATGCTGGTTTTAACTCGGGTATCTTATCGAACTTTACATTAAAGGGCTCTTCGTCTTTAAAGAATTTGATCGGATCGCCTTTGCGTTGCGGAATTTCTACCGGCACCACTTCATCGGCAAACTTGCCGGCTGCCCAGGCTGCCTGACTGCGTTTATAGCTTTCAATTGCAAATGCATCCTGTTCTTCGCGGGTTATGCCACATTCCTTCGCACACAACTCCCCCGCATTTCCCATGGCCTGCCCATCATATGCATCGGTTAACCCGTCTTTAGCCAGTCCATCAATTAAATTGGTATTGCCGTATTTATTACCCCAGCGCAAGCTGTCAACATAAAAAGGCACATTGCTCATGCTTTCCATACCGCCGGCCACCACAATATCGGCATCACCCAGCGCAATACTTTGTGCCGCCTGGGCAATGGCTTTCATGCCGCTGGCGCATACTTTATTCACCGTAGTGCAATTCACTTCGTTTGGTAGTCCGGCAAATTTTGCCGCCTGGCGGGCAGGGGCCTGTCCCAGGTTAGCCTGAATTACGCAGCCCATCAACACATCCTGCACCTGGTTAGGTTGCAATCCTGCTTTTTCCAATGCTGCTTTTATGGCTATGGCACCCAGTTTCGGGGCTGTAAAATCCTTCAAACCACCGCCGAAACTACCTATGGGCGTGCGAACGGCTGAAATAATATAAACTTCCTTTTTGTTCATATAGTAAGTTCTGTGTAAAGATGTCGGTTTGTT
>JAJKIL010000401.1 GCA_021154515.1 Niastella sp.
CTTATCACAGCAATGTTTGTTGTATGCCCGGCAATTATTGAATGAGAATGCCAGACAGCCTGCAGGCAGCGATACAGGCTTTATGGCCGCTTTCAGAAGGAACACGGAAATGGCCGCGGCCCTGCAACTATTTATCGCTACAAAAGAGGCGCAATACGCCACACGCTTTAAAGAAATGATCTTTCCAACGCTCGACAGATCGTTACAGTTTGGCATGACCGTAGCATTGCAGGCAATTCCCTATATGGATAAGGATTATCAAAACAGGTTGCGTGATTACGTGGTGAAGTTCAGGACCATGAGCGATGATTACAACAAACAAAACCCGTATGGAGTGCCCATGACCGCAAGAGGCTGGGGTGGAAACAGCGCCATCATCAATTGGGCAATAACCAATTATTATGCGCATAACTATTTTCCGGATATAATTGGTACTGAATACGTGTATAAAGGGTTGAACTATATTTTTGGTTGTCATCCCTACCACAATCTTTCATTTGTTTCCGCAGTTGGTACGCACTCCAAAAAAGTAACGTACGGCAACAACAGGGCCGATTTCAGTTATATCGCTGGTGGTGTGGTGCCAGGGTTGTTGGTGCTGCATCCTGATTTTCCGGAGAACAAGGAAGACTGGCCTTTTTTATGGGGCGAAAATGAAGTGGTGATCGATATCTGCGCTTCCTATATTTTTTTATCGGCCGCTGTAAACGATTTGAACAATAAATAAACCCGCCGCTATGCGAAAATATATTTTAATGGTATCCCGGTATCTGCTGCTTGTTAGTATTACCATTCAATCACATGCACAAAATCCGCTGATCCGCGACCAGTACAGCGCCGATCCTTCTGCCCGGGTATTTGGGGACCGGGTTTACGTGTATCCGTCTCATGACATCCTGGCTACAGAAGGCCGTGGGCGCGTTGGTTGGTTCTGTATGGAAGATTACCATGTGTTCTCTTCGGCCAACCTCACCGACTGGACAGATCATGGCATGATCGTTCAGCAGAACAAAGTGCCCTGGGTTAAGCCGGACAGTTATAGCATGTGGGCGCCGGATTGCATTTATCGTAACGGAAAATATTATTTCTATTTTCCTTCCACGCCAAAAGATACCAGTTATGCACGCGGGTTTACGGTTGGGGTGGCCATTGCCAATAAACCCGAAGGACCTTTTGTTCCACAGCCTGCACCCATCCTCCATGTGCGGGGCATCGATCCAAATGTATTTATTGATAAAGATGGGCAGGCCTACCTGTACTGGTCGCAGGGAAATATCTATTGCGCAAAGCTTAAAGAAAATATGGTGGAGTTGGCTTCCGATCCCGTGGTGTTGGAAGCATTGCCGAACAAGGGATTGAAGGAAGGTCCTTACCTGTTTGAACGGAACGGGACCTACTACCTTACCTATCCACATGTGGAGAACAAGACCGAACGGCTGGAGTATGCGATAGGAAAAAAACCACTCGGGCCTTTCAAAATAACAGGCGTTATAATGGATGAGTCGCCTACCGGTTGCTGGACCAATCACCATTCCATTATCCAGTTTAAAAATCAATGGTACCTGTTTTATCATCATAACGATTATTCACCCACATTCGATAAAGCCAGATCGATCAGGGCCGACAGCCTGTTCTTTAATACCGACGGCACTATACAAAAAGTAACGCCTACTTACAGGGGAATAGGGGTAACAAATGCCAATACGCAAATACAGATCGACCGGTACAGCCGGTTAAGTGATAAAGGCGCATCCATTTCTTTTCTTGATACCGCCAGTAAATTTCAGGGCTGGAAAACGGTGCTGGAAGCAGCCGGGGCCTGGGTACAATACAACAGTGTAGATTTTGGGAAGAAAAAACCAAAATCCGTTACTGTACGCGCCCTTTCACCGGCAGGCGGCAGGTTGCAAATAAGGGTACAGGGTATTGACGGCCCGGTGCTCGCAGAGATCCCGATTGCTGCCGGCAATGAATGGCAATTGGTAAAAGCCTCTTTGTTACAATTTAAACCGGGTTTGCAGAACCTGTTTGTTATCTCGAAGGATAACAATCAAATAGCAATTGACTGGACAAGTTTTGAATAGCGAAAAATTCGTTCCACTGAACATATGAATGAAAAGTTTACACAAATGAGCCCTTGATCTTTTTATTGCTTAACTAACTTTGAACGTAACGATTGTATAAATTTTCCGGAACTGATACTGTTAGCCGCTAACGATCATAATACCAAAACTATCTTTTAACCATTAACTGCTGCTATATGAAAAAAGTTACCTGAACATCACTTCACATCGTTTTTTAATTACTACTTCACATTAATTGAAGGCTTAAGACATGCTGAGCTGGCCTGGCACGATGCTGCTGCCGGGGCCAGACGGACTCCTATTTAATACTTTAAACTACGATATGGAAAATTTTAACCGAGACCTTTTGTCTCGCAGGGCTTGCTTTGTCTTAAAAAGCCTGCTGGCAATTACCCTGAACGTGCTGGTGTTCACATTGATCTCGCTGCCCTCGCTGGCGGATGAGGTCCACAAAACTGCAAACGACCACTTTGCATTGATCATAACAGGGAAAATAACAGACGACAAAGGTCTTCCCCTCGGCGAAGTGACCATTGCTGAAAGTGGTACCAATAATATCACTATGTCAAACGCAGATGGTACGTTCACCATCACTGTTGTAAATGAAAAAGCTGTACTGGTTATTTCCCATGTGGGCTATACAGCGCAGGAAATTGCTGTCAAAGGCCGGAAACGGATAGACGTTAGATTGGTGCTTTCTTCCCTGTCATTGGATAGTACCATTGTGGTCGGTTACGGCCGGCAGAAAAAGCAAAGCCTGGTAGGCGCCATTTCACAGGTAAAAGGAGATGTACTGCAAAGAGCAGGGGGCGTTTCAAGCCTGGGCGCCGCGTTAACCGGAAATTTACCCGGGGTAATAACCGTTGCCACGCAGGGAACGCCAGGCGGTGAAGATCCGAAGATCTATATCCGGGGACAGAGCACCTGGAATAACAGCGATCCCCTGATCCTTGTAGATGGCATTGAACGTCCGATGAACAGCGTTGACATTGGTTCTGTTGAAACTATTTCTGTTTTGAAAGATGCCTCCGCTACAGCCGTTTTTGGCGTTAAAGGCGCCAATGGGGTAATCCTGATCACCACAAAACGTGGTAGGGAAGGCAGGGCCGAAATTCGTTTTACCGGCAACGCTACCGTGAAAGTTCCTTCCAAACTGGCAAGTAAATACGATGCCTATGATGCCATAAAAGTGCGTGATCAGGCTATTGAACGGGAATTGGGTATTTCTCCATCCTCCTGGTATAGTTATGTGCCATACGGCGAACTGGATAAATACCGGCATCCGGCAAACCAGGCGGAAGCGGAGCGTTACCCGAACATTAACTGGCAGGACCAGTTGGTGAAGAAGCACGTAATGTCTTACAACGGCAGTCTGAATATTTCAGGCGGTTCTCCGTTGGTGAAATACTTCACCGCAGTAGATTATTTGCATGAAGGCGATATTATTAAAAAGATAGACAACGGAAAATCGTATAAACCAGGCTATGGTTTCGACCGCGTGAATGCCCGTACCAACCTGGATTTCAATCTAACAAGATCAACTGTGCTCTCCGCTAACTTAGCCGGTTCTTATGGGGTAAAACAGGATGCCTATGGCCAGGACAGTTGGGAATACCGTATTTGGCAAAGCATTTATAATAACGCCCCCAATTTGTATTATCCCCGGTACTCAGACGGAGGCTGGGGCTACTTTCCCCTGAAACGGTGTCTACCATAAATTCATTGGCGGTAATGGGTAATAATGGGGTGCGCAAAACTACTACTACCCGCATCACAACCGATTTTACTTTACGTCAGGATCTGAGTGCGATCCTGAAAGGACTGGCTGCAAAGGGCACGCTTTCTTTCGACAATTCGTTTGTGTCTCAGGGTGGCATTTATGACAATGGTAATATTCAACAGGAATACATTGACCCGGTTACCGGTGAAAAAAAATACAGCCAGTATTTAGGAACAAATCAATTCGACTGGATCCCACCGCGTTGGAACCCCAATGTAGATGCTGTACAAAACGCGGCTACATACCGCAAATTATTCTACCAGTTACAGGTAGACTATGCCCGCAGGTTTGGCAAACATGATGTTACTGCTATGGGTATGTTCAGCCGCGACAAATATGCTACCGGTAGCGAGTTTGAGCATTTCCGCGAAGACTGGGTGGGCAGGGTTACCTACAATTATGACGGCAGGTATTTTGCCGAATTCAACGGCGCCTATAATGGATCAGAGAAATTTGGTCCCAACTACCGTTTTGCCTTCTTTCCTTCCGCCGCAGCAGGCTGGATGATCAGCAATGAAAACTTTCTGCAAAACCAGACCTTCTTAAATACATTAAAACTGCGTGCCTCCTATGGACAGGTGGGTAATGATAATGTGAATGGCCGCTGGCTTTATATGACAACCTGGACCTATGGAGGTAATACGCCATTGGGGTCCTCGGCAGGTCAGAACAGTCCTTATAACTGGTGGGCCGAAGCACGCAGCAGCGTTGGTAACCCCGATATTCATTGGGAGAAGGTAACAAAGACAAATTTCGGTCTCGACTATGCCTTATGGAATGGCTTACTGTCGGGTAGTGTAGAGGTGTTCAACGATTATCGTACCGATATTCTTTTAGCCGGTACTTCCCGGTCAGTGCCTTCTTATTTCGGGGTGCAGCCGGCTACAGCCAATGTGGGTAAAGTGCGTAACAAAGGGTATGAAATGGAGCTTCGGTTTAGTAAAACATTGCCCAAAGGAGTAAGGCTGTGGGCAAACTTTTCCCTCACACATGCCAAAGATAAGATCATAGAAGCCGAAGACGCCCTGTTGTTGGATGATTACCAGAAAAAAGCTGGGAAATCGATTGGCCAGGCTTATTCCTATGTAAACAGCGGGTATTATAATACCTGGGACCAGGTGTATGGCAGTACAAAATTGAATACATATGACAACCAGAAATTACCCGGCAACCTGAATATGATAGACTACAATGGCGATGGCGTCATCGATAATAAAGATGCCGTGCCGTATGGCTATCCCGAACGGCCTCAGAACACCTATAATGCTACCATTGGTGTTGAATGGAAAGGATTCAGCGCCTTCGTGCAGTTCTATGGGGTAAATAACATCAACCGTTATCTGCAACTGGTAAGTTTTTCCGGACAGTATCACTACGACAATGTATATAACCAGGGTTCTTACTGGACAAAAGACAATCCAAACGCCGATGTGCCCATGCCGCGTTATGCCAGCGTAATGCCTTATTATGGCACCACCTATTTATACGATGGGTCTTATTTACGATTAAAGAATGCAGAGGTCGCGTACACTTTTAAGTTATCTCAATTGAAAAGTATCGGCATTAACGCATTACGTGTTTATCTGAACGGCGATAACTTGTTGTTATGGACAAAAATGCCCGACGATCGCGAAGTAAGTATGGGCGCAGCCACTGCATACCCAACCATCAGGCGTTTTAACCTGGGGTGTAATCTAACTTTTTAAAAGCTTGCTATATGAGAAGGTATCCACATATAATTATTGCCTGTATTTTTTTAGGGCTAACGATGCTGCCTGCCTGTAAACGTTATCTCGACAGGGCGCCTGCAGCAGATGTTTCCCCAACCGACGCCTATATAAACTTTACAAACTTCCAGGGTTTTACTGAAGAAATATATTCCCTGGTCCCTGAATACACCAGTAAAACCTGGGCTTGTGACTGGATCCTGGGTGACGAGATCATTCATAAGACCGGTGTTACCTGGTTAAATGAACAATTGGATAATGGAGATTCCTGGTCCTGGACAACCGGCGAATGGATCTCCTGGCTGGATGCGCCCAACTATAATCCCGACCCAACCACTGGCTTTGGCAAAGGATTGTGGCCAAACTCCTGGTATGGCATTCATAAAACAAATTTAGGGTTGGCCAACCTCGATAAACTCGATGGTACGCAGGAAGAGAAAGATCTGATCAAAGGCCAGTTATTGTTTTTCCGGGGCTGGTTTCATTTTCAGTTAATGACGTATTGGGGCGGCCTCCCATACATAGATACGGTTTTGTCGCCCAGCGCAAAATTAAATATGCCACGCCTGAGTTACCAGGAGA
>JAJKIL010000402.1 GCA_021154515.1 Niastella sp.
CAAATGGCTCAGGTAAGAGTCTTTTCTCGAAAAAATTAACAACATCAGAACTTGAAGTTTTTGATGGGGATAAGCACATGGCGGCTTTGATAAAAAAATACCCTGAAACGGGTAGTGAAGCGCTGTGGTCATTTATCAATGAGAATATTTTTGAAAGTCAAAAAAGAGAAGTGTTAGCCTCCCGCGTAAATTATGCTTTCGAAACCAACTTTAGTTCGCCGGATCCAATGAAGACTGCGAGGGAGTTTAAAAATGTTGGATACGATATTCACCTTATGTTTATGGGACTTAATTCATTAGAAGAGTCTATGCAAAGGGTGGTGCATCGTGTAACTAAAGGTGGACATAACGTGTCAGAAGCTCAAAGGCGCGACAGAAATATAGAATTTGTTATCAACGTGATAGTATTTATATTTATCTACATAATGAACAGAATCATTCTGGCAGAATGATTTAAAACTTACAAAGATAAAAAGGATAATGATGGAAATCGGTTTAAGGGAGTGCATGGGTAGGGTATTTTAGTGTATTAAGGTTTCTCTCTACCAATAAAATTACCATTGCCGGTTAAAAAGTCAATGGCCCTTTTAACGTTTCTGTCTACGCTTTCTGCTGTTTTTAAATTAGCGATGTATCTTACTATCTCTTTTTTCCTGGAAGGAGGGAGACTGTCGAACATCTTTTTCGCGGCAGTATTTTCCTTCAAGGCTTTTACCAGTTTGGGATGAGGTTTTATTGTTCTGTTTGCCGGATCGAATTCAATACATAGTTCGATTTTTTCTCCAATCCTTTCCGGCGACTTTTTAAGCATGGTAGTGTTGATGTATAACCGCCAGGCGCCTTTGTACTTTACCAGCGTTTGTTTATAGGCTTTATCATTGACAGTACCCTTGATGGGAATGTATCCCGTTTCTTTCCCAGCGTGTATGAAGATTTGTTTTAATATTCTGTCGGGCACAAATACAAAGGGATTGATTCCAATGAGTTCTATTGTCGCCTTGAATTTATGCATAGATAACAGCTGTTATACTGCTAAAATAGCTTATAATAGTGGAACCTAATAATAGAAACCTTATGGCGGCACCATACCTGAGTGGGTTTAATCAAGCGCAAAAGCTACTGCCGCTTTTGCATGAATAAGTGTAGTGTCAAAAGTGGTGACGGAAACGCTTGCATCCTTCAGCAAAATAGGGATTTCAGTGCAGGCATACACGACGCCTTCAGCGCCTTCTGAAATAAGTCGGTTGATGATTTCAAGATGAGTAGCCATTGATGCTTCAGTAAAAACGCCTTTTACCATTTCATTCAGGATGCTATTATGGATGAAATTTCGTTCTATTTCATAAGGAACGATGGTGGTAATACCATGATCAGCGAGCGCATCTTTATAAAAAGAATTTTCCATGGTAAACCTCGTGCCAAGGAGTGCTACTTTTTTAATGCCGGTTTCTTTTATGGCTTTGGCAGTTACTTCCGCGATATGAATTAAAGGCAGCTGTGCCGCTTGCTTGATTTTATCAGCGATCAGGTGGGGAGTGTTAGCTGCCAGTACGATGCAGTTGGCACCAGCTTCTTTCAGTTTAACGGCAATATCTATATAAATGCGGCTGATATTATCCCAGTCGTTTACGTCGAGTAGTGGTTTAATTTCACCGAAGTTAAGCGAATAAAGGATCAGCTTTGCGGCATGAACGCCACCGAGTTTTTCATTGATCAATTCATTGATAAGTCTGTAGTAATCTACTGCTGACACCCAGCCGGTGCCGCCTATGAGTCCTAGTGTTTTCATTACAGCTAATTTAATGTAAATAGATCTGTAATGATTGGATAAGCTGTGACCGGGAATACAGCGTCAAATCCTGTTATTGATTTTCCAGGTAATTTTTTTGGTGAGAAAGTAAGATAGCTCTATATTTGCAAACTCTAAAATAATCAACTTTTTCATAGTAGGTTGATTATCCAGGAGATTAGCTCGGTTGGCTAGAGCATCCCGACGTGTCGGGAAGGTCACAGTTCAACTACGATAAATGGGGAATTAGCTCAGTTGGCTAGAGCGCTTGCATGGCATGCAAGAGGTCACCGGTTCGACTCCGGTATTCTCCACTCTCATCCGCCGGAGCCTTAACGAAGGCGGAAAGAAACTTTCAAAGGTCTGCAGCAATGCGGGCCTTTTTTTATTTGCAGAGCCTTTAGAAGAAAGGGAATTACTTTTGCATCTGATAAAGACTTACCCATTCACCACCAAGAAATAACTTGCCATATTCTGTTTGAATTTAACTTAAAACCATGAACATACAAATTCAAGAAATATGGACAGACTTATACCTGGAACTGAAAAAATTTATTTCAGGTAAGGTTAAGGACGTTGACACTACCGAAGATATTCTTCAAGACGTTTTCCTGAAGATTCAACTTAATATCCATACACTTAACGACTGCACTAAACTTACGGCCTGGGTTTATCAAATAACAAGAAACACAATTGCCGATCATTACCGTAAAACAACCAATTCAATAATTCAGATTGATGGTGTTGACCTGGCAGAACAAGATAGCGAAGAGCCTCTATATCATTCTTTAAATAATTGTATCAATCAGAAAATAAATAAGTTATCTGATAAATACAAGCAAGCGATACTACTTACATATTTAAAAGATTACGCTCAAATTGAATTAGCGGAAGAACTAAATATATCTTATTCAGGAGCGAAAACGAGGGTACAACGGGGCAGAGAAAAGCTGAAAGACCTTATCTTGAATTGTCCAAACGTTGAAACAGACAGTAAGGGAAATCTTATTGCATATGAGCCTCCCAAAAAATAAAAATGCGTCTTTTTTGCCTTCACCACGTCCATAGAGTATAAATGGTAACAAACTAAAAAACAAGTATGGACAATTCTAAAAAAATTGAAGTGCAGATCCTTAATGCCTTTGTTGATAATAATAAGGGTGGAAATCCGGCAGGGGTTGTTTTAAATGCGGATAATCTTACAAATGAACAGAAATTAAAAATTGCAAAAAAAGTAGGCTTATCAGAAACTGCCTTTGTTTCAAAATCAGAAATTGCCGACTTTAAACTTGATTTTTTTACTCCTACCCGTCAAATTGCTCATTGCGGGCATGCCACAATAGCAACATTTTCATATTTATCGCAGTCAGGGTTAATTAAGAACACGCTTTCTTCGAAAGAAACGATTGACGGAATAAGAGAAATTTTATTACAGGATGATCTGGCATTTATGGAGCAAAAAGCACCTGCATATACGAACGTTGACAAGCAGGAAGAACAAATTTTAAGATCATTAGACCTAACCAAAAGTGATCTTTTAAAAGATGCACCAATTTCATTGGTTAATACAGGAAATTCATTTGTAATAGTTCCTGTTAAAAATGCGGAGATTTTAAAAAATATCAAGCCAGACTACGCCTTAATATCACAAATAAGTGAAGAATTGAATTTGATCGGCTATTATGTTTTTTGTACTGAAACCAGTAGCCCGATAAGGGATGCAACTACAAGAATGTTTGCGC
Source organism: Niastella sp. (assembly GCA_021154515.1). Taxonomy (GTDB): domain Bacteria; phylum Bacteroidota; class Bacteroidia; order Chitinophagales; family Chitinophagaceae; genus Niastella. Next base: position 3,532 of record JAJKIL010000402.1, read on the forward strand.
CCAGGTATGGAATAGCGGAAGAAGCTGCTACAGGAATGGCAGCAGGACCACTTGCTTGCTATTTTTTTGACATACTTGGAATAAAAAAAGACCGGATGCTAATTGAACAGGGTTGGTTTATGGGACAACCATCGCAAAGTTTAATTATTGCGGACTTATCGCTGGACAACGGAAAAATCACAAAAATTATGGTAGGGGGGAAAGGCATACTAATGACATCATTGTCAGTAGAAATCGCCTGACCGGATGCAATAGGTCACCGGTTCGACTCCGGTAGTCACCATGAAATTGTAAAACGGATACGGTTATGCTATTACCGAAAACGGGCAGGATTTTATCCGTATTTCCATCGATGCCGCTACTGGTCTTCCTATAATCAATCGGTTAGGGGCGCTTATTAATGATTCGGCCAATGGTACGCATGATATACTTGGAGAAACTTCCGGAGATATTTGCAGCGACGGCGCAGGCAGAGTGTATTTTGTTCCTAATTCTGGCAACGTGTACACGATAGATCCTGCTACAAAAGTAGCTACTTATTACGGCACAATAAGCGGCATGCCCGTAGCTTGCAACTCGGTAGCCATGACTGCCGATGGCCATCTATACATTGGAGGCGGCTATCAGGCCGTATTCGAGGTAACACTATCAACCCTCTCCGCTATTCAGGTTAATAGTAGTACGTTAAATGTTTACAGGTCTGGCGACTATGCCAGTTGTTCCTTTGCTGTACAACCAGCAAGGGTATCAACAGGAGGTGTAATACTCAGCGATAAAGTCGATCCTATTTTACTTGATCAACATGTAGCGATACAGGTAAATCCCAATCCGTTCCTGCAGGATCTGACGTTGACAATACAGTTGAACAAGGCAGAACCTGTACGGATACGCCTCATTGATTTTTATGGAAGAAGCGTATTAACAGCATCTCAAAAGCTAGGAGCTGGCGTAAATACATTGCAAGTATCTGTGCCTGCAGGTTTAAGCAAGGGAATTTATGTATTGGAACTTTCTGCTGGAAATAACCGGTTATTGCAGAAAAAACTTATTAAGCAATAAGATTCATTCAAAGTAATCGATTCCTGCATAAAAATTACAAGCTGTCTCCTATGTTTGCAAAAACATGGAGCCGGCTTTTTTCCTTTATAGCGCTACTTCAGTGTAAAAGAACTAAGGAAATTCCGGAGAGAAAATATATGGACTGATATATTCGCATACCATTGTTTCACAGTATATGGGCGATTATAAAAATTCTATATTTGGTTCGACAATTTGCCGGCGGACTTCAGAATTAATATCCTGCAGATCATTTTATTTTAATCCAGCCAAATATTCCATTTTGACAATCTGCCGGTGGGCCCCACATCTTTCAATGGTCTGTGCGGGCCTTGGCTAGCGTTCGGACATTAGTTAAATTGGGAGTAATTATAACCACCTTTATGATAGCACCTTTTCCATTATATGTAGACGAGATTAGCCCAGATAAATTAAAAGCAACAGTATCGAATGGAAGCAAAGTATTTCATAACCTTAAAATGATGGCATTGGACATGCCAGTCTCATTCATGCCCAGTAAAGAAACTGTCATAATGCCTGTTGGTAAGTTTATTTGCATGCTGGTATGGAACAATGGCAACAGGGGCATGGTCTTTCTCGATTTAAAAAACAATGGGAAATTGGCAGAGAAAATGGCTGAAAAGCTTAACCATATTGAGCTTCAGGATAGTTTTATGCAGGTGTATACGGAGATTATAAGCCATCCTGAAAATCACAAAAAGTTCAGACTGGTGTTAGGAAATGCTGAAGATCTTAGATAACAATGCCCCTTGCATTTCAAGACAAGGGGCATTGTAATTCTATAAAGAGGTACTATCAACATCACTTATTCGTCACCTGTAAACGACTAACCTGAACCAGTAAGGAGTCATTATTCTGCAACATTCCATTTGTGATAGCCGCATTAAAATAATTTGGCATGGGGGCGGCCTCATTAATTAATATGCTACAGTTACTTACCAGGCAATATTTTATTAAAGGAAGATAATAGTCTTTACCGGAAATTATTATAGGGTACTGCTTGCGATATTTTTTACAATTACCGCCTGCTGCATTGCAAATACTATATGGATTGTACTGTGGCACCTGATTATACAATACCATGCAATGACCAAACAGTTGGCTTTCGGGACCAGGCATATTGGTAGAATCCAAAGGTGAGAGTATCATTTGTGTGTCGGTTTTACTAACGATCTCCATAATCGTGTCTTTCAGTTTTACCTTATTACCATCGAGAAAAGTAAGACTTAATGCGCTGTTGTTATAGCTTACAGATGATTGTCCATAAGCAAATACAGACGTATACTCAGGGAAATTGCGGGTCATAAAGTTCTTGATTAGTTGAACATCCCGATGTGCGCCATTTGTGGTGTACAGCACCAGATCATCTATCAATAAAGTGTTACCTGGTTTGTATGTATTGGGGTTCTTTGTTGTGTCTGGCTGATTTCCATTGGGGTTTGTTGGTGGATTAATTGCAGGCATATCTGTTGAGCTGTCTTTGCCACAGGCGCCAAAAATCACTAATGAAATTAATGCCACTACCAGGTTTCTTATTGTCATGTTTTACTATTTGCATATACAACCTGGCTTTTTGAATTATTCCTATTGGGGAGATGAAAAATTTAAAAAAATATTCAGATATGGTTAAAGTCTAATATTATACGCAATATACCAGGTGTATTTGAAAAGCTGGTCGGGGAACAGGTCAATAGTATAATCGTTATTACTGGCGGTTGAAAATTTGGTGGTGTATTCATCTGTGTGATCCGTAATATGAACACCGGCACTTAGTTGTTGGCTGAATTTTTTCCACGCCTTCAGGTACCAGGTAGCATTAATATTTACACGGTTAAAAACTTTTCCCCGGTAAGGTTTGAAGGCTGTATTGTTCATTTCTTCATCAGGGTTTGAAGGAATGGCTGTGGGAATCGTGATCCAGTCGCCGGTATGAAAATGCCACAGCAGGCTTATTTCAAATGTTGGTTTTGGCTGATAACTGAACAACCAGTTCAGGTTATGACGCCGGTCGTATCGGTATGGTTGTCGATGGCCATTTTGTATGCTATCAAACCGGCGCCAGCTCCATGAAATGGTATAAGATAAAAGCGTTTTCCATTTGCGGAACTTTCTTTCGGCCACCAGTTCTGCACCATAACTTTCACCATTGCCTGTTATCAACTTGTTTTCAATGGAGTCATTGTAAAAAAGAACATTGGCTTTTTCTGAAAAGTTAACCAGGTGATCAATGGTTTTATAATAAACGTCGGCATTGAAGTTTATAAGGCGGTTGTTCTTATATTGATATCCGAGATTGATCATGTTGCTGATAACCGGCTGAAAGTTGCTGTTGGCGGGTAACCATATTTCCCGGTTTATACCCGGGTAAGGACTGGTAACCTGGTGCAATACCTGGCCTGTTTGAGAATACGAACCACTCAATTGTTGTTGATTATTTAATCTGTAACTGGCAAAAAATCGGGGTTGCAATGACTGGTTATTATATGTCTTTGCGGTATAGGCGTTGGCATACAATCCCGGTTTAAGCAATAAGTTATTACCTACCCGGATCTCATTTTCATACCAGAGCGCTACATTATTAAAAGACAATACGGGCTGGGCTGAATACTGCAAATAGTCTTCTTCAAAATCCGTGGTGACAAGGGTTTTATATGGGGAAATTACTATATGCTCAAACTGCCCGCCAAACTGGAATTGCAGGTTGGGCGATGCTGTTAATTCAACAGCTGTTTTTGCTTCAAACCGCGTTCCCTTTTCGTAATTATTGAATGCGGTGATTTTGTACAGTGGTATTCCTCCGGTAGAAGTGTTTGTAAATGCATATTTCAACCCAACGAAATTGTCAAAATTGCTTGAATTCAGCGAGGTGTTAACAAACGAACGCTTCCCCGTCACCAGGTTCCAGTTAACGGTAAACAAACCATTGCTCCATTTTTGCAGATAGCCGTTATTGTCCTGGGTCAGCTGCAGGCGATCATTACCGGTATAACCACTTATCAGCAGTTTGTTGTTCTTATTGAACTGATGGGTGAGTTTAACATGGAAATCTCCAAACAGCGCGTCATAAGCAAGTATGTCTTTAGTGGCGTCACCCAGACTGCTTCGGCCGGCAATCATCAGGGCCGTTCGGTTTTTTGTCAACGGACCTTCAACAGTAATGGCACCCGAGGTAAGGCCGCCCTCTGCTTCGCCATGCCATTGCTCCATATTTCCATCTTTGGTTTGAATGGCTGTAATAGAAGATACTGCACCGCCGTACCGGCCTGGAAAATCATTTTTATATTGTTTTACCGATTTTACGCTGGTATTGTTTACAACCGCTATTTCCCCTAATAAATGCGCGGGATTAAATACGCGGTTACCATCCAACAGAAAAAGATTTTCTCCTGGTTCTCCGCCCCGAACAATTAATTGACCTCCTGTTTCCTGGGTTTCCATATTTCCTGGTAACAAATAAACCGCTCGTACCGGATCGGTTTGGCCAAGCATATTACTATACATGCTGGTTTGTTCTTTATCCAGCTTATTGCCCGCATCGCG
>JAJKIL010000403.1 GCA_021154515.1 Niastella sp.
CACTAAGGTGATCAGTTACCATGCGGTGCTCGACAGCGTGGTGGTAATAGACAAGGGCAGCCAGGTGAGTACAAAAAATCTGGCCTATGATGCACAAACCGGTGAATTGTTGGTAAGTCGTACGAATAATGAATTTAACAGACCCATTTACAATACTTCCTATCCCGCTTACTGGGCTTACAGCGGCATGGGACTGGCTTATAAAAACATCGACGCCCGGTTTTCAGGGCTCAACTTTGCAGATGGAAAGATCACCAATCCGGGTTTTGACTTTTCTGTTTTTGAAAGTGGTGATGAATTGTACATTACTTATCCCGGCAGTCCTACTTCCTGTCCGGCTCCATCATCCGATGCCATCAAACTGCTTTGGGCATTGGATAAAAACAAGAACAACTCTTCATTGACAGATCCTGCCCCGGATTTTATTTTCATAGATGAAGCCGGGAAACTCTATAACAGATCAGGTGTTCAATGCCGCATTATCCGCAGTGGCCGTCGCAATATGCTCGAGAGCCAGGTGGCCTCTGTAACAGGAATGACCAATCCGCTTGCCACCGGTAAATTGTTATTCAACGCCAATGGAAAACAGGTCAATGCCTCGGCGGTTGAGTTCAGGGAAAAATGGATGACCGAAAATGACCAGTTCAGACGATTCAGTAGAATAATGAATCCGGCGATATGCGCTTACCAGGATATTGAAAGCGGCAGCGGCGCCCTCGAACAAAATATCAATCCCTATCGCAAGGGGTTGCTGGGGAATTTCAGGGCTTACCGCAATATGGTGTTTTACGATGGCAGAATGGAAAATGATACGACCGGCAATACCAATATTGCCGAAAACGGGATGCTGAAAGACTTTAAGCTGTACTGGGATTTTAATGGCTACAGTAACCTGGTTCCCGATGAAACGAGCATTCAATGGGTTTGGAACGCCAGATCAACCAGGTATAATACAAAGGGGCTGGAGATGGAAACACAGGATGCGCTGGGTGTATTTACTGCTGCACAATACGGCTATCATAAAACGCTGCCAGTGGCTATAACAGGTAACAGCCGGTATAACGAGATGGTATATATGGGTTTTGAAGACAACAATTATGACGAGGCATTGCATCCTTATTCCACGGTGCCGTATGCACAAAAATTCATTGATTTTACCGGTATCCCTAATACGAGTATCGTTAATGCAAATAACACGGCGGTGAATGCGCACTCGGGTAAATACATGATGGTGGTAAATCCCAACAGCACTGCGGTGAAACAGTTTGAAGTGGAACCGGCGGTTGCCGATGATTTCAGCTTTGCCTACGACCACTTTGTACCCAAACAGATCTTTGAACGGGGAATGAATCATCAGATCATATATGAGTATCCTGAAAATTTATTAAGTAGTAATCCTGCTACGATAGAAACCTGGGGAGATAATGGCATGCACCTTACACTGTATCCCTGGTTGTCAACGGTTCCCCGCGAAACAATAATTAGCAATGGCTACACCTATACCATTCAAATGAGGCAGTATGTTGAAATTACCCAGCCGGGGGTTTATCATTTCGGCCTTACCAATTATCGCGTCTCTGGCACTGGTACTGGTCCTGTAAATAATATGGGTGGCGTTGCCATTTACCCAGTCAACTCCAATGATTATCCTGCAGTGAATTATGAAAGTCCGATTTCACCGGCTGGTGTGACTTATACGTGGCAACATTTTTCGGCCTGCTTCCCCGCAGGGATCTACGAGATCGTCTGTACGGCCGATGCCGATTTCCCACCCTTTAACGGGCAACCCTGGCCCTATGATCATTTTTATTTCCAGTTTTTTGATGCTAATAACATACCAAATATATATATAGATGGCGGCCCGGTGCCCGGTTATAAATCACTCAACACGCAAAATACCTGCGGGTACGATCTTCCTGTCCCTGCAACAGCTTATATGTATCATGCGCGTTTCAGTATACCCCTCAATAAAAAAATGTTGTTCAGCGCCTGGGTGCGGGAAAGTTGCGGCGATCCGGCCAATGGCATTCCGTGTAAACAGTCAGGTTACCAGAACAACCAGGTACAGTTGAAATTCCCCAATTCCACTGTAAGTGATGTGATCTTACGTCCCACCGGTCCCATCATAGATGGCTGGCAGCGGGTGGAAGGCGAGTTCACAGCTCCGGTGGGTGTGTATGCGATGACGCTGAACTTTGTAAACAGCGGAGCCGGTCAGTTGTATGTCGATGACATCCGCATTCATCCATTCAATGCCAATATGAAAAGTTATGTCTACGATCCCGTGAACCTGCGGCTGGTGGCTGAGCTAGACGCCAATAATTATGCAAGCTTTTACGAGTATGATGAAGAAGGAACGCTGATCCGGACAAAAGCAGAAACCCGCGAAGGCATAAAAACGATAACGGAAACAAGAAGCGCCTTACAAAAGGTGATTCACTAAAAGTATACCTGTCCTTACTATGAATAGAATAACGATCCTACAGGCGATGACGGTAGTGTTGCTCCTTACAACTACGGCCAATGCGCAGCGCAGCAAGGAGAGAGCTGATACCCTCACTGTTTATCGCGAGTTTGCCGCATTGGGGCAGTGGTACCTGCAACAGCCTTTACAAATGAATATCCACGTGGGTTACCGAAGTACTCCTGATACAGGGCAGGATAGTGTAGAAACAAATATGCAGGTGTACTATGGGAAAAGTGATTTTTATCTGCAGGCCGAAGGCATGGAGCAAATTGCCAATGACTCGGTGATTGTGTTGGTCAACAATGAAACTAAAATGATCAACCTGTATCCCAATAATGGGGAGTCGTTCAAAAAATTCCGGGAGGCCATGGCCCTGTTGGCACCCGATTCATCACTGCAAAAACTGGCGCAACAGTATGTGGCAGGAATTAATGAGGAAAGGCAGGGAGAAAGCAAGATCACGTTACAAAGCCGGAACAAGGTGTCAGGTACTGACCTGGTAAAAGAGGTCGTAAGCATTACGTTTGATGCAGCAACCCATCAGCCGCTTGCGTATTATCATATAAACAGGAGTCTGGTGCCTGTGGATTCTATAGCCTACAGCCGGTTGGCTGAAAACAGCGCTTATGCTGGCCGGTTGATCAATACCAAAGTCAATGAATACAATGTGTTTCTCGTAGTGAAAGAACTTATAACCGATTGCAGGTTCACGAACATCAGTCATGGACAGCAGGCGCCGCCTGCGCGAGAGCACAATCGGGTATTGCGGGGAGAAAACGGCGAATATCTGGCTGCAAAGGGATTCGAGCATTACCTGGTGACCACAGAATGGTGAAGCGGAGTAATAACATCATCAACAACAGGAAAGTAACAACCAACAAAATATTTTATGTCAATGTTTTGCCAACCCATAAAGGTGTGTAAGTACAGCTGCCACTGTATTGTATTGGTGCTCTTGCTCCTGATGGGAGTAAAGGGAAATACACAATGGGCCCTTGGGGGCAACCGCACCATAATTTTGGGCCAATCTTATACCTATTATCCCACTTATAACGGTTCAGTCGATTATCCGTACTGTGGACAGTATTCCTGGACTATAGTAGGGGGATATTTCACGCATACCGGTACTACCGCTTTCCAGGCAATGAGTGAATGCCCGGTTGTTGATCTGTGGGACCTGTCAATTGATGTAACCTGGACCAGTACTTCGGGCGCTGTGTACTGTAGTACCTGGGGTAATATGAGCTTATCTGTGGCTGAAATGAATCCGGGTTCCATTTCACCTACGGTTCAATATATAAATTTTAATACGGCGCCCGGACCTATGATTGGTACGGATGCTACCTGTATCAACGGTTCAGGATGCATCAGCTATCAATGGCAAACGGTAGACGTCTATGGTAACTATACAGACATACCTGTTACCACAAGGGATTGGTATCCCAGCGCCTCCGACGTGCTCACTACTTCTACCACGTTCGTGCGTAAAGCAATTGATCATTGTGACTGGACCGAAACTTATTCCAATGGAGTCACCGTAGGGGTTTATGCGCCACTCACCTGTAGCATCAGTCCACCTTTCCAAAACGTTTCGCCGGGCAATACGGCTGCTACCTTAACGGCAAGTGTTGGTGGCGGCTCGGGCAGTTATTTCTATCAATGGCAAAGCTCACCCGATCAAAACGCCTGGTCTAATGTGAGTACGGCATCTTTCTACAGTCCGGGGGTTGTAAATACAACTACCTATTACCGGCTTATAATCAGTAGTGCTAACAGCAGCATTATAAGTAATGTGGCTACCATAAATGCATGTCCGGTGGGCTCTGGAACCATCACCGGTCCTAATATTTGTGTGGCCGGCTCCTCCATTAAACTGGTCAGCCTTCCTGCCGGCGGACAATGGAGTACGACCAATCAGGCGGTTGCGAAAGTAAATGCCAATGGTGTGGTAACCGGGGTGGCCCCCGGCACTGCCAGCATTGGGTATACCGTTACCAATTCCAACGGCTGTGGTACAACCATTTCGCAGTTAGGGCTCAGTGTGGTGCCTTTCAGCAGTTATGTGCAGGGACTTGGCAGGGGGATTGATGATCCGCTTAGCATCGACACCATTTCATTGGCGCCAGGTACCGTTAAAGCAATTGAATTCAAACAGGACACCGGCAGATCTTCGGCCCATAGTATTAAAAACGTACTGGCGCTGCGGGTAATAGAAGAAACAGACAAATATATCCCGGGCGATTTTACCGCCACTGCTGTATTGAAAGTGGAATACGGCCATTCACCGGCCCAGATCTACCAGATAGATTCCATAAAGCTATCGGTTAACTATACAGCTAACGCCGACAATAAATACAATGCGCTGAATTATTTCACCTTTAACAATGCAGAATATACCCGGATTACCGTGATACGAACGGAGGCGCCCACCACTGTGAACGGCACAAGCTTCGATACCAAACAGGTATTGATGCTTACCAATACCCTGGCCGGTAGCCGATATTACCAGCTAGGCGATAATAAAAAGCCGGTTCTTTCCCACACCAGGCCTGCCGCGAATCCCATAGCAGATGCGGTGCCCGTAAGCTGGACACTGCCTGCGTATACCTATAACAATGCCGTACAGCTGGAATGGACCTGGCTCGATGATCAGATGCAGGACAGCTATATGAGTAACAATGTTATTAATACAGATCTGCTCTTTAAAAACGGCGCTACCCGCATCGATCTGCCGGGAAGCGCAGGCGCAGGAGCGTACAATATTCCTTTATTATATGATGGAACCGGTAAGCTGTATATGCGGGTGCGGGCGATCAATATGATGCCCGGTGGCAGCCGCAGTGATGGTCCCTGGAGCACGGTAGATACGTTTGCCTTCCATGGGCACAACGACAGTTTGAACTGGCAGGCAACCACTACTTATTCCGAAGATGGAAAACGCAAAACGGTGATCCAGTATTTCGATGGTACCCTGCGCTCCCGGCAGATGGTTACAAAAGACAACACCACCGGTCAAACGGTAGTGGCAGAAACCCTGTATGATCTGGAAGGCCGGCCGGCTGTACAGATCCTGCCTGCACCTGGTATCAATAACATCATTACGTATAATAAGAACCTGAATAAATTCAATGGTCAGAATGACAATACCAATCCGGCGGATTATTTTGACTATACCACAACTTCGTCGGGTAATTATGCGACTACGCCGCTGAATGACAGTTTTGGCACAGCCAAATACTACAGTGCCCGCAACCCGGATGCAGCGAATGGTTATCACAAGAACATTCCGGCGGCCAATGGGTATGCCTATACTGTTACCCGGTATATGAACGATGCAACGGGCCGCACTATGCGGCAAAGCGGCATAGGCGATTCGCTCAGTATGGGCAGCGGTCATGAAACAAGGTATTATTATGGAACGCCGGCGCAGGAAGAGCTCGACGCCCTGTTTGGCACCGAAGTGGGCAATTATACCCATTACTTTAAAAACATGGTTCGGGATGCGAACGGACAAATGAACATCAGTTATGTAGACATGCATGCGCGTACCATTGCTACTGCTTTGGCGGGCGATGCAACGCCCAACATGCAGGCGCTTCCCATCAGCGATACCAACCAGTATAAGTTCCAGTCAGGCACCACGCTTACCCGCGACCTGCTTACCAAAGAATCGAACACATTAAAAGGCAATAGTATTGAATCGATCAATACCATTCTGGCGCCTTTAGCCAATACGAATTATGAGTTTACCTACACGCTGAATAAGCAAACACTTACATTACCTACCTGCAGTGGTGGTACCGTAAGCTATGATTGTAAATTTGATCTGCAGATCGCCATAACCGATGAAAGCGGCGACAATAATCCCATTGTTTACACATACACGGGCATTGATAATATTAATTTCAATCAAACAATACCACTCAGTGCCGGATCGTACAGCGTGCGCAAAACGCTTACCATTAACCAGGATTTTCTGGCGCAGTTCATGGCGCAGTACAATACAAACGGGGCAGGGCTTTGCCAGACAAAAGAATCCCTGATAGAAAATATCGTTGCAGCTGATTCAACGGCATCTGGTTGTGCCATTACAAGCCCTGAGTTAACCTGTAGCAGTTGTTTGGGATCACTCGGCAACTACAACACCTATCTTTCTAACTATGCCACCAGTCTTGGCAAAACAGTAGGCCAGCTAACGCCTGAACAGGTAAACGATATCAAAAACCAGTATCGAAGCGACTCGGCTTTTTGTATTTCGCTGAACCCGAACAGATCGCATACCCTGGAAACAATCCGGGAGCAAATGCTGAGCGATATGGTGCCTTACAGCGGACAATATGCAACAGAAAGCGGGTCGGGTTCGATGTATAACAGGTACAATATTTTCTCTACAGCCGACCCCACCAAATACCCGCAACCTTATTTTAAAACTCCGCGGAATGAAGCCGGCGTGGCAGATAACTATTATACTTCCTTTGGTAATATAGACGCATCCGTGTCTGCTTCCAGGTTAGGAGCCATGACGAAAGAAACTTTTGAATCGGAATTTGCCGACTCATGGACAGCCTCGTTGCTGCGTTACCATCCTGAATTTGCGCGGTTGCAGTATGCCGAGAACTCGCTGCGCAACAGCTTCGATTTCATTGACAGTCTTCAACTGCTTACAACGCCTATAGAGCCGGTGAACAGCGATCCTTTCTTTGCCATTCCGGCGCAGGCTTCCAATAAATTAATTATCACTAATTATGCTACCCCTAACGGGTACGGCATCTGGAAGCTGGCCTATGGTGATGCCGTTGGTTGCAAAGCATATGGATCACCATATGAGCGCGATGCCTGTTATGCCAGTATGCCCGGGCAATTAACGGCTATAGGCACCCCAGTGGACATTATCTACAATGAAATGTCAATAAATACAGTAGAGATAACCGCAGACATTCAGGCAATGGCCTGGAATAAATATAAAGCATTGTACGGGCAGGTGCGTGGCAATATGGTGAATCAATACATCAATACCCAGGCTAATGTTACCGATCCTTTAGATAACCAGGCGTTGTACACACAAGGATTCAGAATTTACTTTCCTGTTAACGATGTGCAGGCAGCGCAAAGCAGCGGCTGGGGTAGCTGGTTCCCGAACGACCAGGGTACGGTTCCAACCGTGAACCTGAATGATTCCATGGCGCTCTATGGTAGTCATTGCGAAAGTTATATAAATGCCTGGCGGCAGGCGCTGTTGAATTGCCCGGCACTAGCAGCAAAAGATGCTGCCACCCGCGAATCCATTCTCAATACCATTACCGGCAGAATGTTGCAGGTTTGTAAGCATGGAACTGATGGCGCCAATCCTTATGGGGCCTCAACCGTGGCGCCCGCTTATAAAAATGCCGCAGACACCAGTTTTGAGCAGATAGTTAACACCGTACTAAGTAATAATGGTATTTCTATCTCTGAATATTGCAATCCCTATGGCATTCAATGGCCGGGGCCGTATGGTAAAAACCCGCCAGTTACCAAACAGGTTATTGGGTTATTGGATACCTGTACCTGTAAACAGTGGGCAAAAATAAAAACAGCCATGAGTGAAGCCGGTTACAATCCATATTTGTTTAACAGTGCCAACGAGTATTTATACAGCAAATATCACGAAACGCTTACGCTTGAATTGTATAATGCTATGGATCATTGCGGGGTGCCTTTCCTGTATAATTGTCCACCTGATAACGGTTGCGTGATGTGCAGGACTGCTGCTCCGCTTTCTACTCCGCCACCGCCTAAACAAACTTGCGACACGCTGTGGGTGTGGCCGCTGTATGGCCCACAACCCAAACCGGAATTCCTGAATTGCGGTTTCGACAGCAGCAATTATCATTGTTACAGCTGCAGCGAGTTTATGAGCCTGGAGGCTTCTTTCTATGCCATATTTAGCAAACATCCGGTGTTGAATGGCGTGGTGCCCGACGACATAATTGTTTGGAACAACCTGTTTGCGCAGTATGTGAATTTCAAAACCGGGCTGCAGCACAACTGGCAATATTATGCCGCCCAATTCAATGCAACGCAATGTGGTATTGGCGGCATCAGTGGCACAGGCGCCGGTTTATCTATTTGCCTGCAACATACCCCGCTTAATGATACCACCGGTCTTGGCCTTCAAATTTCACCATGCCAGGCAGTGCGCGACCGTGCCACATTGAAAGCAACTGCGGAATATGAATACCAGCAACAGCAGGCCCTGGCTACGTTTAAAGCGGCTTATCAGGCAAAATGCATAGCGGCAACAGAAAGTTTTAATGTGAAATATGCCTTTAAAGAATACCATTATACATTGTATTACTACGACCAGGCAGGCGACCTTATTAAAACTGTTCCACCCAAAGGTGTACGACCGAATTATGATGCAGGCTTCCTCAGTGATGTGAAAACCGACCGGCAAAAAATGGAGAATGGATTGGCTTATACCGAAAGAAGGCCGCAACATAGTTTAATAACACGATATTGCTTTAACAGCCTGAACAAATTGGTGTTGCAGAAATCACCCGATGGGGGTAGAAGCAGTTTGTGGTACGACATATTGGGAAGACAGGTGCTGAGCCAGAATGCAAGGCAAAGAGGGCAGGGTAATGTATACAGTTATACGAAATACGATTCATTGAATCGTATTACGGAAGTGGGGCAAATATCCAGCGGTAGTGCCATCACGGACGGCATAGCAAAAAATGAAAGCAGTTTGAAAGGCTGGTATGCCGCTGCGGATAAAACCCGCAACCAGGTAACACAAACGCTATATGATATGGGGTACCCGGGTTTTACAGGCCCGTTGCAACCAGTGGTTCAACAAAACCTGCGAAACCGGGTAAGCTATTTACAACTATGGAATAATGTGACGGATAACTATCCGGCTTCCGGCACGTATTACTCCTACGATGTACATGGCAATGTAGACACGCTGGTGCAGGATTTTGGCAACAGCGCAGGAATTGAGAATCCCATGAACCTGAACCAGAGTGGTAACCGGTTTAAGAAGGTCGTATACGATTATGATCTGATCACATCGAAAGTAAAGCAGATAAGCTATCAGCCGGGGCAGGCAGATGCTTATTATCACCGGTACAGCTATGATGCAGAAAACAGGTTAACGGATATGTTCAGTGGCAGGGACAGTGTGATCTTGTTATTATTCCCTGAAAGGGAAGCGCATTACGATTATTACCGGCATGGTGTCCTGGCGCGTACTGCCCTGGGACAGTTGCTGGTGCAAAAACAGGATTACGTATACACCCTGCAGGGCTGGCTGAAAGGCGTGAACCCTGCTATGGGCGGCACCCTGGCCAATGGTACTGATACCACGGAGGCGTCTCCCGTTTCACAAGATGCCTATGCGTATAGTTTGCATTATTTCAGGAACGATTATAAGGCGATCGGTTATACGCCACAAGCAACTTCGGTTTTAAGCGCACTGGGCAACAATGCAGCGCCGTTGTTTAATGGCAATATCGCTGCTATAGCAGTAAATATTCCGAAGCTGGGCGCCAGTAACGTGTATAATTACCATTACGACCAGTTGAACCGGCTGGTGGCCATGGATGCCTATCACGGATTGAATGCACCGGCAGGAACATTTACGCCTTTGAATATAAACGACTACCGGGAAAGGGCGAGCTATGATGCTAATGGAAATATCCTTACCTATAGCCGTTATGGCGACGCCGCCAGAGCTCCTATGGATAGTTTAAAATATTTCTATACAGCAAATACAAATCAATTACACAAAGTGGTCGATGATGCTGCCGATGCATCCGCGGCTAATTACAGCAAGTATAATGATCTCAGACAGGGACAAGCAGACGACAATTACAGGTATGATGCAACAGGCAACCTGATTCAGGATAATGCAGAGGGGCTTAGTAATGTTGCCTGGAATGCATATGGTAAAATCACCAGCATAACCAAATCAAGTGGTGTCATACGATATGTGTACGGGCCTGGCGGCCAACGGATCATGGCGCAAACGCCAATAGATACCACCGTGTATGTACATGATGCCGGTGGTAACATATTGAGTGTCTATCGAAAACCCGCAGCAGGTAATTTATCGCAAACCGAAATGCATTTATTCGGCAGCAACAGGCTGGGGATGGCCACACAGCACCTGGCGCTGAATGACACAACGGTTTTATCGGGTGGTTTTTTAACCGGGATTAAAAGTATCTTTACGAGAGGGGAAAAGCTTTTTGAACAGACCAATCATTTAAGCAATGTGCTGGTAACGGTAAGCGATAGAAGAATACAGCATAGCAATGGTACGATCGTAGATTATTATACGCCTGAGGTAATAACTGCGAATGATTACTATCCGTTTGGTATGCTGATGCCGGGCAGGAGGTATACGGCTAATGATAATTACCGGTTTGGATTTAATGGGAAGGAAAATGATGATAATGTGAAGGGGGAAGGAAATCAACAGGATTATGGAATGAGGGTTTATGATCCCAGGGTGGCGAGATTTTTGAGTGTGGATCCACTTACAATAAAATATCCATGGTATACACCATATCAGTTTGCAGGGAATAATCCTGTAAAATTTATTGATCTGGATGGTTTGGAGCCAGCAAATAACCCTAAAACTCCTGGGTTAAATGAGATAAAAGCGATGGAGGTAGTAGATTTTATCCACGATGAGGCAAGTGATAACGATGATGAGGATAATTATTGGAGCAGAAGTCACTGGTTTACCCAGGATAAACAGATCAAGGGTACTTTATCTTGTGGAAAGGGGACTTATGTAAGTGATACCAAAGGTGATCCAAATAACAGGTTCAACTTAAAAGTTTATAATGGTGCTTCATTTTACGTTGATGAATCGCAGGCATCGCATACAAACAATTATGAGGCTTTCATTATCGCACGTTTAATGCATAACTTTGTAACAGGTGAAGGCGCGGAAAATTATAATTTTCCAACAAATGGAATTATTAGTTCGAAGTTCTTAGAATCGGATGTTCTCAAAGGGGCCATAGCAGAGTTTGCAAAAGGAAAATCAGTAGTTGATTTTCAGGTTCCTTTTGCGGGAGCTGAATTGGCAAATGATGTCAAAAGAACAGGCTCAGTTTTTAGCAGTATAACTGGATTTACCGGCTCCGGAACTGTTACAATGGTGCCGACGGCTGATGGAGTACAGGTAAAAATTTTTAATATTACAAGTCTGTATTCCGGTGATTTAGGTAAAGATGTTCTTCATATGATGTTTGGTCGTTTTGGGTTAGACAAGGATGATGTTTCTTCAAGATCTTATGTGAGAGAACCAGGTAAATCGACTCCATACGGAAATATAAGTCAAACATACAACCTGTTCATTCCATGGTCAAGCCCGCTGCTTAACGCAGTTCAACCGCATCCATATCCGCGGCCGGGTGAAAAAGAAACATATGAAAATGCTGCATCAAGAATGTGGCAAGGTCTTCATTAGAAAATGATAATTATTTGAAATGATACAGATAGGAAAATTATGCTTGTTCTTTTTATTCTTGTTATTGTGCGCTTGTGCAAATAATGTAAGTCAGAAAAGGGTTTTTAACAAGCAATTAGGAACTTATAAGCTGGATGTAAGTCGTACTTCATTAGGAGTATATGCAATAGATGCTGATAAGTATAAACAATTAAGTATAACTTTTCATTCAGATTCCACTTTTACAATGAATATGAAGGTGCCTTTCATGCATGATAGTATTGGTACCTGGGTTGCCGGAGAAGGAGGCGCTTATGATTATAATCAACTTTATTATAAAAATATTACCTATAATATGAAAGAATTAGGAGAACAGTTTTACCCTCCTTATAAAAAAGATATGGATACAATTTTTTTATTGAATTCAGCCACTCCTGAAAAGGGGTTTGATTTTATAAAAGAGATATATTTTATAAAAACTGGCCGTTAGTAAGAACGCAAAAGGCTGTCCGAAATTAACGGACAGCCTTTCTTTTTATAATACTTTATTTACTTACTCGCCGACGAGTTTTGCAACAACTTAAACAACTCATCCAGTTTGGGCGATAAAATGATGTCCGTTCTTCTGTTTTGCGCCCTGCCTTCAGCGCTGCTGTTCGACTGAACCGGTTCAAACTGACTATGACCCGAAGCAATCACCCTTTCAGGGCTTACTTTATAATCGATCGTCAAAATTCTTACAATAGAAGCGGCCCGTGCCAGGCTCAGGTCCCAGTTATCCTGGTATTTGCCGCGGATAGGAATAGAATCGGTGTGGCCCTCGATGTCAACCGTGATATCGGGGTTCACGTTCAATACTTCGGCCAGTTTATTCAGCGCTTCTTTTCCTTTGGGGTTCACTACCGCACTACCCGAAGGGAACAGCAGATTTTCCTGCAGGCTTACATACACTTTACCATTTTTTGTAGCCACGGTAAGCTCGCTCGACTTGAAGCCATTGAGGGCATTCGCCATCTTCTTTCTGATCTCTTCAATAGCTGCTTTCTG
>JAJKIL010000404.1 GCA_021154515.1 Niastella sp.
GCTCCAGGAGCGGATAATATCAATAAGCTCTCCTTTTATATTCAATGATTCCGCAATGTTATTGGCGGTTCCGCAAGGTAGAATGGCTACTGGTAGCCGTTTTACCGAATGCGCTTTTTTTAACAGTACCGCAACAACTTCCTTTACGGTGCCATCACCACCGGCGATAACAATAAAATCTGTTTGCGGTGGAATGTCTTTCCAATTGTCATCATCTGTAGAAGTATATCTACACACATAGCCAGCCGCTTCAATCAGCTTTACTAATGATTCTTTTGAATTGGCTTCATCGCCGGCCCCAGGATTGTGTATGAGGTAAATAGTTTTCATTGTAAATTAATTGTTAACAAAATTGTACCACCCGGCTGGCATGATAATCTCAGGCATTTATAGAATCAATACTGATAACCTATGACTATACTGATAACCAACGATGACGGAATTTATAGTCCGGGTATTGCGGCGCTGGCCCGCATAGCATCCCGTTTTGGAAAAGTAACGGTAATTGCGCCCGATGTGGAGCAAAGCTCCATGGGCCATGCTGTTACCCATTCCCGGCCATTGTCATTAAAAAAAGCGCCCTTTATGGTGGAAGGGGTGGAAGGCTTCAAGGTAAATGGCACGCCGGCCGATTGCGTGGCCCTGGGCAGTCATTTATATGCGACTACCGATGTGGTTTTGTCGGGCATTAACATGGGGCCCAACCTGGGCAATTCCATGTGGCATTCGGGCACCCTCGCGGCAGCCAAACAGGCGGTGTTATTGGGAATAAGAGGCATTGCCCTGAGTACGCCGGTTGATAAAAAAGATCCTGACTTTGACGCCCTGGCGCCATACGTGGAAAGAACGCTGGCTTTATTGTTTGAAAATAAAGAACTGGGTTTATATAATGTAAATTTTCCGCCGCAGCCAAAAGATATAAAATGGACGCGGCAGTCTGTTCGGTTGTACGATGGAAAAATAGTACCCGGTATAGACCCGATGGGCCGTAAACACTACTGGTTTACCGTAACGCCATTGGAGGCTGCTGAAGAAGGAACAGATCGCTGGGCTGTTGAAAATGATTATGTTTCTATAACGCCGCTAAGGTTGGATCTTACCGATGAACAAATGCTGAGGCGGGTTAAGGAGATGCTTCCGGTGTAATGAATTTGGCAGACGGCAGACGGCAGAAGGCAGACAAAAATACCGGTTGATAGGGTTGATAAAGTTTAAAGAGTTGATAAGTTAACAGGTTGACAAGTTAACAAATTAACCAGGGATACTAGTTTTTAGTTCTGAGTTCCTGGTTTTAAGTTCTCCCTTTTTCATTTCTCTGTTTTTCATTTTTCTGCCTTCTGCCGTCTGCCGTCTGCCGTTTCCCTTTCCCTCTGCCTACTACCCCACCAATAAAAAAATCTGTTAACAACTGAGTTGAAACTGATATTACAGTGTCATAAGACAAAAAGATATGAGTTTCAGCCGTAGGAATTTTTTAAAGAATGCCACAGCCGCCGCCAGCGGCTTATTATTACCTCCATTAGGCGGATATGCTTCTGAGCATGCATTGCATAATGCTGTAATAGATTCGGTCAATAGATCAAAGGACAGGAAACAGGTATTTAATATGTGCGGCTATGCGGCTCCTAAGATCCCGGTAGTGCGCATAGGCTATGTTGGTATTGGCGGCAGGGGTAGCTGGGCGGTGAACCGAATGACCAATATTAAGAATGTTGAAATAAAAGCCCTGTGCGATGTGCGCGATACAGCCGTTAAAGACAATCAGCAAACGCTGAAAAAGGCCGGCTGGCCTGTTGCGAAAGAATATTACGGCAATGACTATTCCTGGAAGAAATTGTGTGAACAGGATGATATCGACCTGGTGTATATAGCTACGCCATGGGAATGGCATGTGCCCATAGCGGTGTATGCCATGGAACATGGAAAGCATGTGGCGGTGGAGGTGCCCGGCGCCCGCACCCTGGAAGAATGCTGGCAACTGGTTGAAACATCGGAACGTACCAAAAAACATTGCATGCAACTCGAAAATTGCTGTTATGATTTTTTTGAGACCCTTACCATCAATATGGCGCAACAGGGTGTGTTGGGAGAACTGGTGCATGGCGAAGGCGCGTATATACATGCGTTGCTGGAAGGCTTGTTTGGCGCACAACCGAAAAATACCGGTGATTATGCCGGCGAAGGCGCGTGGCGCTGGAAAGAAAACCAGAAGAGCGGCAACCTGTATCCCACCCATGGGTTAGGACCCGTAGCGCAGGCCATGAATATTAACCGGGGCGATAAAATGGAATACCTGACCTCTATGTCGTCGAACGATTTTATGATGGAAGCCCTGGCTGAAAAACTGGCTGCCGGGGATAACTGGTACAAACAATACACCGGTAAACATTACCGGGGTAATATGAATACATCCGTTATTAAAACCAATAAAGGAAAAACCATCATGGTGCAGCATGATATATCGTCGCCCCGCCCATACAGCCGAATTCATGCAATAAGCGGCACCAAAGGGTTTGTGCAGAAGTTCCCTGAGCCCGCCAGGATCTCATTGGGACATGAGCCGGTTTCCGATACAAAAATGAAACAACTCGAAGAACAATACACGCCCGAGCTGATCCGCCATGTGGAGCAGGCGGCTAAAAAGATCGGCGGTCACGGCGGTATGGACTTTATTATGGACTGGCGGATGATCGATTGTTTGCGTAACGGGTTGCCGTTAGATATTGATGTGTATGATCTGGCTACCTGGTGTGCGGTTACCCCACTCAGTGTATGGTCGGTGGCGCATCGTTCCAATTCCATCGATATGCCTGATTTCACTGGCGGCTCATGGAAAATGAATAAACCGGTTGATCTTACCCTGAGAGGTGGTGGCGATACGGAGATCGTTAAACAATAAACAATTGGCAATAAGCAATAGACAAAAAGCAATACAATACACAATGAAATATAGGAGCACCTCTTTTTTACCAGCGATCCTTTTTTTGTATATACTCATCACAACGATACAGCATACCTCAGCGCAAACCGGTCAGAACTTTGAATGGAATAAGTTACCGGTTAAAGCGCTGTTGTTAACCGTTCCCCATCCTGAAGACGTACCGGAGTTCTGCCGTTTTATAAAAGAAGTATTGCCCAAAGAAGGGGTGAATACGCTGGTATTGCGGATCCGGTATAGTTATCAATTTAAATCACATCCTGAACTGGCAGGTGAAAGAGCCATCTCGGAGCAACAATTAAAACAGATAGTACAGAGCTGTAAAGAAGCTAAGATCCGGTTCATACCCAAAATGAACTTGCTGGGGCATCAGTCAGACCAGGACCATATAGATCCCCTCCTGGCAAAATACCCGCAGTTTGATGAATCGCCCGATTATAATCCGCCCATTCCCTGGAAAAACGCCGGCCCTTTCGACTTTTATTGTAAAAGCCTTTGTCCTTCACATCCCGATCTGCTGAAAACTATTTTTCCCCTGATGGATGAACTGATAGATGTATGCGGCGCCGATGCGTTCCATGTAGGGTTGGATGAAGTGTGGATCCTGGGTTATGATAAATGTCCGCGTTGCGGCGGTCGCGATAAAGCCGCCCTGTTTGCAGAATATGCCACAAAGCTGCACGATCATTTAAAAGAAAAAAAATGCCAGATGTGGATGTGGAGCGACCGGTTGATCGATGGAAAGACCACCAACCTGTTGGGCTGGCAGGCCAGTATGAACGCTACCTTCCGCGCTATTGATCTGATCCCTACAGACATCATGATCTGCGACTGGAAGTACGAAAGCGCACCGCCCACACCCGGCTACTTTGCGATAAAAGGATTTAATGTGTTGCCCAGTTCGTGTTCTAATTCCGAAGTGGCGCTGGCGCAATTAGCGCAGGTTCGTTTGGCGCGTAAAGATGGAACCCGGGCACCGTGGGCTGTTACCCTGGCCGAAAGAATGCAGGGCGTATTTGTTACTATGTGGGAAGATTCGAAAGAATTTATTGACGCCTATTATGGCCGTAATGGAAAAAAACTGAATTCAGCAGAAACCTTTAAAGCCGTATTTGCACAGATCCGTAAAGATGAGGCCATGAAGTAAAGGCGTGATAAACTATACATTATTTTTCCGGTATTGTTTTTCAATTGGATGTAGCAAAAATATTGTGCATGAAAACCCTGACCATTTTTGTATTCGGTCTATTATTATCAATACTAACTTTTGCCCAGGTAGCGCAACCCTTCACCTGGAAAAACCCTGCTGATAATGCCTTTCCGGTCATAGAAGGACAGGCATGGCCGGTGGAAGTAAAAGCCCGGTACGACCGTTTCCCTGCCCGCGCTGAAAAAATACTGAATCCAAACGTCTGGAATATTTCGCATAGCAGCGCCGGGCTGTACATAAAGTTCAAAACAAATGCTACGGCTATAGTAGTGCGGTATGTTGTAAAAGGGTCATTGGAAATGACCCATATGCCCGCTACCGGGGTAAGCGGCGTTGATCTGTATGCCATTGATCCCAACGGACAGTGGAAATGGGCGCCCTCCAGCCGTTCTTTTAACGATACTATTGAATACCGTTTCAGTAACCTGGTGGTGAGCAGTGAATTTCCGGGCCGGGATTATGAATACAGGTTATATCTGCCGCTATACAATACCGTTGACTGGCTTTCTATTGGTGTACCCAATAACAGTTCCTTTAATTTCATGCCATTATCGCCCGAAAAGCCTGTTGTGGTATATGGTACTTCCATTGCGCAGGGCGCTTGTGCTTCGCGGCCCGGGATGGCCTGGACTGCTTTATTACAACAACAGTTAGACAGGCCGTTGATCAATCTGGGTTTTTCCGGATCAGGGCAGTTGGAACCATCCGTAGTTGCATTCATGAGTGAAATTGATGCCAGGTTATATGTACTGGATTGTATTCCGAATTGCACCATGCGTGCGGGATTTTCAGCAGGGGAGCTGGAAAAAAGGATCATGGCTGCTGTAAAGGCATTACAGGAAAAACGGCCTGGTGTGCCTGTACTGTTAACAGATCATAGCGGTGGCGCCAATAATGGTTTGTTGGATACCGCAGCACAACACGATTATGAGAATGCCAACCAGGTGCTGCACCAGAGTTTTGAAAAAATGAAAGCGGCCGGTATCACCGGCATATTCCTGTTAAGCAGTAAAGACATTGGTTTGTCTGTGCAGGCTACGGTAGACGGATTGCATCCCAACGATATTGGTATGATGTCATATGCACGGGCCTATGAGAAAATAATTCGTACTATTTTGAATGAACCAGCCGGGGCGCTGTCTACTACTATTCCGGTTGTGCAAAGCCGGGATGGCTATTACAACTGGCGCAGCAGGCACAGTGAGGTCATTGCCGGTAATAAAACAACTGCTCCCCGGATTATCTTCTTTGGCAATTCTATTATTCATTACTGGGGCGGACA